>NZ_DFTU01000036.1:16905-36213 GCF_002379485.1 Methylophaga sp. UBA4204
ACGGGACAGGCTGTTCTCGATACAATCAAACAAGAGAACCTGCAGGAAAATGCCCGGAAAATGGGGCTTTATTTAAAAACGCAGTTGAGCTCTATCATTAAACAATCCGCTTACGTTAATGAAGTGAGAGGGCAGGGACTGTTTCTGGGAATCGATATCGGCAAACGAGATAATAAACACGTTCCCGATCCTGTTAAAACCAAACAGGTAATTAATGATTTAAAAACGGCAGGTGTTTTGATTGGAGCGGCAGGACGATTTGGTGCCACCTTGAAATTAAGACCATTGTTAACCCTGAGGCAATCAGAAGCCGATTTCTTTTTGGAGGCGTTTTCCCAGCAGGTTTAATATGCATCGGCAACAAGCATTATTGGAGCGGCGCCTCAATAATTTTAACCTGTTCGCTGGATAATGCTTTTTTCAATGGCCCACTGGGTTTTTGATCAGTGATTAAATGGTCAATTTCATTCCACTTTGCATACCTTGCCGTTGCCATGCGATCGAATTTGCTGTGATCAGCGACAACCATGTTGTGACTGCTTTGCCGAATCATCTGTCGATAGACATCTGCCGCATCAACTAACGCATCAGTTGGGCCGGTAGGTGCTAGACCACTAGCCCCCAAAATCGCCCAGTCAGCAGTGTAATTTGCCAGAAACTGACAAGTCACCGAACCATGGGTAGCGCCTTCTTCTGCATGATAAACACCTGGCGCCATGATCACCTTAATGGTCGGATTAAATGACAACACCGTGGCGACGCCAAAAGAATGGGTAATAACCGTAATATTGCTCATTTCATAAGCGATACGTTTGGCAACTTCAACCGTGGTTACCCCTGAACCTATCATGAGTACTTTGGCATCTTTTAAGAGTGGAGCCGCTTTTTTTCCAATCGCTGCCCGTTCAGCCAGGTTGGCTTTATGCCGTTCATTGAGTACCGGCTCAACCGCCTGACGCAATAAGGCTCCACCATAAGTGCGGCTGATCAGGTTTTGTTCGGCCAGTTCTTCTAGGTCACGCCGAATGGTTTCTGTGGTCACGTGTAATGCCGAAGCTAATTCACTAACGCGCATTGATGGATGAATTGTCAGTTCATCAATAATTGATTTATGGCGGGCAGCTTTTTTTCGTGACATGACTGGTACTCATTGTTGATGGCTGAAAGGTACCATATTCGTCAGTGATTTCGTACATTCACCGCTGCGGCAATAGCTGTTATTTACGAAGATCTCTCGCACAATAAATGCCCTTATCTAATGCGAGGCATTAGCAACAAAAAACTGACCTGTGATCATTAGAATACAAAGTGTGGCACCAACATAAGGTACCCATAATGGAACACTGAAACCGCTATGGGCTGGTGTCTGCTTTTTAAGGCGGATCAGCGCGAAATTTGATAAGGCAAATACTATCAGGATAATGAATGATGTGGCTTGTGCTAATTTTTCGGTTGGCAGAAACGTTACTAGTAAAATGATAATAAAAACAATGAGTAATGTGGCCATTAATGGTGTATGGGTATGATGGTTGATGCGTGACAGCCACTTTGGAACCCCATTGAGATGCCTGCCCATATCATGAAACACTCTTGAAGCCATCACAATCTGAGCCAGTGCACCATTAACAATAATAAATAACGAAAGTGCGCCCAAGATATTTCCTGAATAACCTTCTGCTTTCATGACATCAACCAATGGTGCTTTAGAGTCAGCAAGTGCTTCAGCAGATAGGGTCAGTACTGCGCCCATCGAGACAGTAATATAAAAGAATAAAGAGACAATCAAAGCAAACAAAATGGCCAAAGGCATGGCTTTACTGACATTTTTAGCTTCTTCGGAGACGTGAACAATATCTTCAAAACCAATATAGGCATAAAAAGCGAGAAAAGCCCCCAGAACAATGCCACTCAAAGCAGTGGTGCTGGATAAAGGTTGTGCTTCAGAAAGTCGACCCGGCAATTCCGAAAAATTACCAGCGGTTACCACGAGTATGATGATTAACCCCGACAGGCCTGCAACAGTGGTGATCCCCATAAACCATGCCGTCCCCTTCATGCCAACAGCGGCAATAGCACCGAGTAACAGAACCAGGCCAATCATCAATGGAAGCTCCGGCCATGATAGAAAAATCTGGAAATATCCCGCAAAACCTGTAGTGATAGTGGCCGCTGAAACAATGCCGGTAGCGGCAATCATCCAACCCGTGGTTATTGAAAGCCATCTGGAGCCAAAAGCGGTACTTACATAGGCAACCGGACCACCACTTCTGGGCACTCGAACAGCCAGTTCAGCAAAAGAAAAGGCAGTAAACGCCGCCACTATGGATGCAACTAAAAAAGTGAGCGGGGCATAGATTCCGGCTTTACCAGCAATCTCGCCTATCAATACATAAATTCCAGCGCCCAATATGGTTCCCAGACCATATAAAGCAAGAAGCGGTGCGGGGACGTTTCGCTTTAATTCTGCATCAGTAGTTTTGTTCATCTAATAGTTTTCCAACAAGAAATGAGTTGAGTCTGGGGGGATAGGCAGATCTCAGCTAAGCGTTTATGGATGTTCAAGAACCTATCATGAGTAAAACCGGTTAGCAAAATGGCTAAAAAGCAATAAATGATATTTTCCTGTTATTTATTATGTTTTATTCCGTATTCATATGTAGTGATGGAGGTTTATTCTGCAAGACCTTTACTGGCTGATTGCCCAACTTGAAATAAAAAAGCGAAACCTTTATGAGTGAGAGAGATAAGGCCTTTTTTGATAGAGCGGATGCTTTTATTAAACTGGCTAATGAACAAATGGAGAAAAGCGTAGAGGCCGGTGAAGTAAGTGCATCGTTTATGTATGGATTAGCCAGGTACAGTGCGTGGTTTAGCGCATCTGGCTGGACCAATGCCAGGGATATGGCGGATGCACGTGATGAAACTGTCGATTTTTTTGTGAATGAATATCGGCGGATGTTGGAATTGAATATGGATGATTATATTCAGAATTTCAACAATTACGTTCAGGCCTCTGAACAATTGCAAAACAAAGGGTAAGTGTTCGCTTACCCTTTTTATTATGACCCAGCTGAGGTCAGTTTTTACCATGGCTTTGACCGCCCTTTACGGTCTGCACTCATAACTGAGTTTTACTCCAGCTCGTTATTTTTATACGTTAATCAGCGATATACCGTGTTCGGGAAAACCGGGCAGAGTTCGGTTAATTTAAAACCTTGAGTTCATCGCCTCAGACTTTTCAGATGAATTCTCATCATCGACCAAATCGTTGTAGTATTCAGTTTCATCCACGCGATCATTTCATAGATGATTTACCTTGTTTTGGGCGAATAACGTAAGGTCTGACCATGAGAATATATTTATCTTTTTGCACTGCATTGGTTTTACTTAGTGGTTGTGATGCTGCTGAGCCGGTAATGGTTTATGAGAGTCGAAATGCGCTGCAATGTGAAACCACAGGAATCTCACCCGCCGACAGTGCAGCGAAATTAGCGGCCGAAAACATTGAGGTGACTGAAACATATTGTGGACGGAGAACCGGTGTTGTCTATCCAGCAGCTTGTGGGATGGGAACAGGCACTATCTTGATTCATCAGATAGCTGAGGCAGAACTGGTTACGGCGAGAAATATTGGCTTTCAGGAAGTATCGGAACTGGTAGATCTCGACGCAGGTACTGGCTATGAATTCGTGGATTGTGAAGATGAATAAAGGCCCGCTGGAAATTCGTTAACAGTTTTTGTCAGCAACTAAAAAGTTAATCGATGCCAAACCGAATTACACCTATATTTTATCTTTTATTGATACTGCTGTTACTGGTGGCAGGTATCGTAATGCTGACGAAGATCGAAGAGGTGCCGGATTCAGCACCATCTGTTGCTGATACCAGCACCACAGAGGTAATTGAGCAGTCGAGATCGATGCCGAATATTTACATCGATCAGATTATTGCGCCTGCTAACGCTGAAAACCGCAAGGAGTTGTATGCCGATTTACTGACTATCTGCCAGGAAGAGGGCGTTTCAATCAAGGCACTGACGGATACTGAAATGTCACAACTGGGTACGATTCGTTTGCAACGCTGGATAGATGAAAACAGAACAGCCTATCGTCTGGAATCATGGGATTATCAGCTGGAAGAACCACAACAGCAACCGCATTGCCACTTTCAGCTGATCAGTAGTGGTCGTCATGTCATGATAGATGCGGAGGGACTGACAGGGATCAATCTGAATGATAATCAGCCTTATGAGATTGCGCCACTAACCAATATGGATGCCAGTTTGTTGTTACGTTCTCCAGCGCGACAAGACAAAATATCGACTGGTCAACTGAGAGAAGTCGCTGGTCAGCCATGTGTTGAATCCACTATTGCCGATTATGAAGAAGCGATAACATGTACATGGACTGGAGGTGTTGCATGGGGCTTTGAACCGGAATCAGATGGTATCGAGTCGGTTTCAGATACGCATCACTATGCCTTATTCAGATCGATTGTTCTGCAGCAGGATCCGGCCGGAAATGTGTTGGATAAAATCAGTACGGTGACTTTCAACATTGGTGACAAACTTGATGAGGCAGCGATGCAACCTGCCCCTGCCACAGCGTCTCCTGCTGAGCAGCCGTAACCCTGAATCTTCCTGCTGTTAACACTTTTTTAACGTGGCACTGTCAAGATGAGACTATTTTGACATATTGGGCGATTCAGTTATTTCGCTGTCGTTTTATGTTTAAATGCATTCGGTTTCAAACCTTGTCGAAAAATGACACTCTATAACGACTATGTCTTTACAAAACGTAGTGAAGGAAACGCAAGTGATGGAAAATCACATCATTGATGTGCGCAATCTGAGTAAAAAATATCCTTCCGGATTTCACGCTTTAAAGCAGGTCAATCTGCAAATCAAACGTGGTGAAATATTTGCCCTGTTAGGTCCTAATGGCGCAGGTAAAACCACGCTGATTAGTATTATCTGTGGCCTGGTCAATGTGGACGAAGGCCAGGTAGTGGTAGGTGGCTTTGATGTGGTTAAACAATATCGGCAGGCGCGTAAACAAATTGGTCTGGTGCCACAGGAATTAGCGATTGATGTGTTTGCCTTTGTCTGGAATACCATGGTGTTCAGCCGTGGTGTGTTTGGTAAGCCGCGTGATGACGCCTATCTGGAAGAAATTTTAAAGGCATTGTCGTTATGGGATAAACGCCATGCCAAAATTCAATTTCTGTCCGGTGGAATGAAACGTCGTGTGTTAATTGCCAAGGCCTTGGCACATGAGCCGGAAGTTTTATTTCTCGATGAACCGACCGCTGGTGTCGATGTGGAGTTACGCCGTGATATGTGGCGTTTGGTGGAAAAGCTACGCCAGCGAGGCACCACTATTATCCTTACTACCCATTACATTGAAGAAGCCGAAGAAATTGCTGATCGGATTGGCATTATTAATCATGGTGAAATTCTGCTGGTGGAAAACAAGCAGGATTTAATGAAAAAACTGGGACGCAAGCAACTTATCCTGCAATTACAGCACCCGATTACACAGCTCCCAGATGAGCTTAACGGGTTTGTTCTGCAACTCGGTGAGAATGGAAAAACGCTCACTTATGACTATGTCGATAATCAACCGACCAATCATGTGACGGAGGTGCTGGCGGCGATCCATCGCTCAGGCATCGAGCTAAGTGATGTGCAAACCAAACAAAGTACACTGGAACAGATTTTTGTCAGCTTGGTGGAGGATACAAAATGAATTGGTATGCCATTAAAGCCATTTATTTATCCGAGCTTCATCGCAGCTGGCGTACCCCGCTACAAAGTATTGCCTCACCGGTTTTGTCTACCTCGCTTTATTTTATTGTGTTTGGTTCAGCAATAGGTTCGGCGATGACTGAAATTAATGGCGTCAGTTATGGTGCCTTTATTATTCCGGGTTTAATCATGCTGATGGTATTAACTGAATCCACTTCCAATGCTTCATTTGGTATTTATATGCCCAAGTGGTCTGGTGCTATCTATGAAGTTTTATCCGCCCCGGTGTCAGCTTTTGAGATTGTAGTGGGATATGTCGGTGCGGCAGCCACCAAATCGATTATTCTGGCAATGTTGATTTTGCTCACCGCCAAATTATTTGTGGATTACTCGATTCTGCATCCGTTATGGATGCTGCTGTTTCTGGTATTGACCTGCATTACCTTCAGTATGCTGGGCTTTATCCTGGGTGTGGTGGCGGATGGTTTTGAAAAATTACAGGTCATTCCATTGATGGTCGTTACCCCGCTGGCGTTTTTGGGCGGTACATTTTATTCAATCAGTATGTTGCCGGAGTTCTGGCAGAAAGTGACCCTGTTTAATCCTGTGGTCTATCTGGTAAGCGGATTTCGCTGGAGTTTTTATGGCACGGCAGATGTCAGCATGACATTGAGCCTGGTGATGATTTCCACTTTTCTGATTATGTTTATGGTGTTTATCTGGTGGATATTTAAAACCGGTTATAAGGTAAAAGTCTGATAAATGGTTTAAATTCATTTCTTTACAGCTAATTGAATTAGTCTATAGCGCCTTAACCTTCACTGCCATAGCTGGTCCAGATGTTTGAAATGCCATTTTGAGGGATCTTCTGGGCCCTCAATGGTCTCCTTACAACTGGGCAAAGCGAGATCGATGACCTGTATTTGAATGGGCGCTTTTGAACGTAATGAAAAAAAGACTTTCACTTTGGGTTTTACCAGTGATGTCACGCCAGGTTCAATCACCACGGCCAACCTCTTGGAGGCGAGACGTACTAATGAGCCAACGGGATAAATGCCCACCATCTTTACAAAAATATTAAAAATTTGTTTATCAAAATGACCTTCCCATTTTGCCATTTCCCGAATGGTTCCAGCAGGATCCCAGGCTTGTTTATAAGCGCGTTCAGACGTAACCGCATCATAGACATCACAAATGGCTGCCATTCGGGAAAACAATGAAATTTCCTCACCTAACAGTCTATTCGGGTAGCCCAAACCGTTGATTTTCTCGTGATGATGTAAAGCGATATCGATGACCTCTGGTGCGGCACCTGAGTTTTCTAATAGCTTGGCTCCGGCAGCTGGATGCTTTTTCATGATGTTGTATTCTGCGTCAGAAAGCTTTCCAGGTTTGTTCAGTATTTCCAATGGCATCAGGGATTTCCCCAGATCGTGCATTAAGCCGCCTACACCAGCCAGCTTAACCTGATCTTCCTCCAAGTTGAGTTGGCGAGACAACGATATCATCAATGCACAAACAGCTAATGAATGCATGTAGGTATAGTCATCGTGGGTTTTCAGGCGAGCGACACTGAGTATGGCCGCTGAATTTTTTTGTACCATCAAATCAATTTCATTCACTAGCGGTAAAGTTGTCTGCGGATCAATTGCTTTGCCGAGCCGGGCATCTTTATACATTGCCATAACCTGTGGTTTAGCATCATTAAAGAGTCGACGTGCGCGATTAATATCGTCTTCCATTGATGATTCAACGACGCTTTGATTTTCAATGGCTTGGGATGTTTCTAAAGCATTCTCTGGGGATTCTTGCGTAGGTGATGGCGTTAAGGTAACTGTATTGTGTAAAGCTTCACCTTTTTCCTCATCGATCCAGACATCTGTAATGCCTGCTTCAAGAATGCTTTTAATATCTTCGGGATTGGTTAATAAAAAACTGCTGCGAAAAAACGGATGCTTTAACCATGAACCACCCAGTTTTTGTATATACATGCCCAGTCGGAGATCAGTTGAGGCAATGCGTCTATTCAAAATTTAATACCTTTCTTGTGTTCATTTTTGAGCGCATTGTATATAGCTTATATGTGAAAAAAATGTGTTTTATCACCAATTTTTTTGTTTTAGCGGTACTTTCAGGAAAATCCCTGGCACCATGATTCGGTATCCTGGATCAAGGATTACCATCAGGGGTGTTAGTGGTATTTCTCTGAACGTTTTTGAACACATTCTGAATGACTATTTGAGATGCTGTCGTTGTAAGACTGAATTCAGCAGTTTACAACGTTAGAATAGACGCAGAGAAATGATGGTGCTACTTTGGGAATGCAATACAAGGCAGGTTTTATCTAGGTCGCCAGGACTCTGGCAAATATTTATTGCTAAGCAGTCTGAATGATGAAAAGTTGTATTAATACAAACATAACAATAGATATTAATTACCGATGGATAGAGAGATGCAAAAAGATAGTCAACACAGCGAAACGGAATTGGAAAATCTCTTAAAGCAATCAATCGCGGAAGGATTTGTAGAGGTTCCTATCCTGCCGGAAATTGCGAATAAAGCTTTTATGCTGGCCAATAATAAAGAGTCAGATGCTAGTCAGATGGCCCAGTTAATTCAAACTGATCCCTCACTGGCCGGTCATGTGATGCGTATTGCCAATTCCGCAGCTTATACGCCGATGGCCAATCTGACTTCGCTGCAACAGGCCATTGCCCGACTGGGCATGACAACTATCAGTGAAATCGCCATTAGCGCCGTCATCAATGCAAAATTATTTAATACCCCGGGCTATGAGGACTATGCAGACCTTATTTGGCAACAGTCACTGGCGACATCACTGTGGGCTAAGGAGGTTGCCAGCCATTGCAACGTGAATGTTGAAGTGGCTTTTCTTGCGGGATTGATTCATTCAATTGGTCGCCCAGCCGTACTCCAAACGCTGATTGATCTTGCCGAGCAACGCAATTTGCCTTTGAACGATGAAATTGTTCATCAGCTGGAAGATAACTATTGGCTGATAGTTTCGCAGATGATCGTTATTCGCTGGCGTATGCCGGCTTTGGTCATTGAGACAATTCAGCATATTGAAACACCATCGACTGACAAAGAGGCAGGTCAATTGGCAGCAGTAGTAAACATGGCCAGATATGCTGCTGATGCTATGCTGAATGATGAGTTGGCGGATAATTTTCCTCAGGCAGCCATCGATATTGTTGAATTTGAGTCAGCAGATATTCAGAAATTATTAACCAAGAAGGAACAGATCAGCGAACGACTCACACAGCTGATGGCTTAATCATGGTGATTTCGGTATTCGTTTTTTAACGCCACATAATTCTGGCAAGCATAGTGAAAATAGTTCAGTTCGTCTTCAGTTAGCGGTCGAATTTGTTTAACCGGCGAGCCCAGATAAAGATATCCGGATTCAAGTTTTTTCCCCGGTGGCACTAAGGAGCCGGCACCGATAACCACTTTGTCTTCCACGACAACACCATCCAAAATGGTCGACGACATACCCACCAATACCTGATCACCGATTGTGCAGCCATGCAGCATCACCATATGACCGATGGTGACATCATTGCCAATGATAAGTGGATGGCCTTCGGGATTAAACTCACTGGCATGTGTAATATGCAGACAGGAATTATCCTGAATACTGGTGCGAGCACCTATTCTGATACGATGCATATCGCCACGAATCGACACCAGTGGCCAGACGGAGCTGTCATCGCCAATTTCAATATCGCCAATCAGTGAGGCCGTATCATCAATCCAGACCCGTTGACCCAGTTTGGGGCTGTTGCCTCGAAACGCTTTGATGACCATCAGACTAACTCAGCAGAGTTATACCGCATAACACTAGTAACGCGACATTCGCCAACAGGCCAATCATGAAAAACCAGGTTCTGGGACTGGGGTTTTGTTCTGTGGCAATCGCGTAATAAAGGACCATGTGAAGAATACGGGCGATGGCAAAGACCCAGACGAAAATACCCGTCCAAAAGCTATTGGCTCCGATAAGAACCGCCATAAAAGTCGTACCGAGCATCAGTGGAAGATTTTCCAGTGAGTTCATAAACGTACGATGTGCTCTGAACACAAAGGATTCATGGCTGAGGTTTTCCGGAATTTTGCCTGGAATAGCACCAGCTTGGGAAGCTTTGGTTTTACTGGCAACAAACCATTGAATCAGCAACGTGAGCAAAATGATAAACAAGCCAAGAAAAGTCAGATAATAAATAACCCCCATAGTCATTCTTTGCCTCGTAAGTTAGTTTTGAGATTATCGGCTTCAGTTGGAATTTATTTTCCCTGACAATCGCCGACCCGTTCCGCTTTATAATCTGTTTTCATGATCATCGGACCTATCGGCGTATTCATTTCACTGGTCATCTTGCCTTCCAGGTGGGTGCCATGAAACGTAGCGTAACCTTTAAATACTGTCGTCATGCCTTCAACATTACAATTTGCGGCGAAATCCACTCTCTCCCGGGTGATATCTGTTTGCGTCACATCACAGCTCTTCGGAATATTCAGTACATTAATACCTTTATCTAACTGTGATTGGGTTAAACACTCCTGATTGTTACTGGTTTGAGGCGGGACATTCATTGGTCCTTCCATTGTCGAAGTACTTTTGTATGACCATAAACCGGGTTTTAAATTTGGGGTTTCAGCCAAAGCGGGCAAAGCCAGGGCTGCAGTGATACATAAAGTTGAAAAATAAATGAAATAACGCACAGTGGTGTTCCCCTGATGTTTTGCTATGGTGGTCGTCATAAACTATGCCGATATTAAAGAATCTTGCCTGTGTGTGAGGGAGAGCGCAATAGCCTTAACAGGATCCAGATACTTATCCGTCTATTGGGATCAGTAGAATAATGCTGCAGAGTGAAAATTATGCGTTTTACTGAAAGTAGTGTTGGTGTATTTTTTTAATTATGTGTATACGCTTTTTTATACTTTCGAATATGCTGACGTCATTGAAAATAAGTCTTCCAGCTTGATAATGACTAAAGCTAAAAACAAGCGTCGCTAATATCGATTCGATTTTACATTGCTCAGGATTTGTTCTCGTATGATTGCATGATGATCTAAAACACAGAAGGGAGATAATTATTATGTCTTCGAAATATGTTTTAACTGATTTTCAACATTTACGTGATGAAATGGTTCGCAAGCAATTAATTAATCGAGATATAAGTTCTTCAAAAGTTCTTGAGGCCATGAGCGCTGTACCCCGCGAGCAATTTTTACCACTTGAAATGCGGGGATTTGCCTACGAGGATTCCCCTTTACCTATCGCTGAAGGCCAGACTATTTCCCAACCGTATATCGTGGCGCTAATGATAGACGCACTCAATTTGCAAGGTGGTGAACGGGTGCTGGAGATAGGTGTCGGCAGTGGCTATGCTTCGGCCGTCCTCGCTGAAATTGCCGATCAGGTTATCGGCATTGAGCGAATACCAACCTTGTCTGACCAGGCCAAAACAGTGCTTAATCAGTTGGGTTATAACAATATTAAGATTATCAATGCGAACGGCACTATCGGCTATGTTGAAGCAGCTCCTTATGATGCGATTCTGGTCTCTGCTGGAGGGCCGGAAATCCCCACAACATTAAAAAAACAATTAAAAATCGGTGGTCGACTGGTCATTCCGATAGGAAACCGTCTGTATCAGCGGTTATTGCGAGTGACACGTATTGATGAAAACCAGTTTGATGAAGAGGTGATTAGTCAGGTTCACTTTGTGCCGCTGATCGGGCAGGAAGGCTGGAGTGATGATCTGAATACTTCCTCAACAAAGCGCAGCTCCAGCGCTAGTCTGTCTGCGGGCAAGGATCAGTCGGAAAATGCTGTTCGTCATAAAACGCAAACAATTGAAGCCTTAATTGCTGAGGCAGCACAACCAATCGATACAATCGAAACGGTGGATCTCAGTCCACTACTCGATCGAATTGGTGAGTCTCGTCTGGTGTTATTAGGGGAAGCCACCCATGGGACATCTGAATTCTATCGGTTCCGTGCCCGCCTTACCCAACAATTGATAGAGCAAAAAGGCTTTAATATGGTGGCAGTTGAGGCCGATTGGCCAGATGCTGCCCGTATCGATCATTATGTTCGTGAACATTCGACACCTCCTTCAGAATGGCGGGCATTTGCGCGTTTTCCGACGTGGATGTGGCGCAATACGGATATGCAGGAATTTGTCGAATGGCTGCGTCGACATAATGCCATGCAAGCTAAACCAAATTTAAAAGTGGGTTTTTACGGACTCGATCTGTACAGCATGTTTTCATCAATTGATGAGGTGATTAACTATCTTGAAGCAGTGGATCCCCAGGCTGCAGAAATTGCTCGTGAACGTTATGGTTGTTTAACACCATGGCAATCGGATCCAGCCACTTATGGCCGAGCAGCTGCTTCGGGAGAATATAACAAGTGTGAAGATTCCGTGGTGGATATGCTGGTGAGCATAATGGAAAAACAGGCCGAATATATGGCAAACGATGGGGAGAGCTTTCTGGATGCGATGCAGAATGCCCGATTGGTGGCCAATGCCGAAGCTTACTATCGCAGCATGTATAAAGGTTATACCTCTTCCTGGAATATGCGCGACAGCCACATGTTTGACACCATCTGCTCCCTGTTGGATTTCAAACAGCAACATGATGAGAAGCCGGCGAAAATAGTGATCTGGGAACATAATTCTCATATTGGCGATGCCCGTGCTACCTCAATGTCAGCGAGAGGCGAGCATAATGTGGGGCAGTTATGCCGCAGTAAATTTGGCGACGACGCTTACCTGATCGGTTTTGGTACGCACGGGGGAACTGTGGCGGCTGCTGATAACTGGGGTGAATCAATGCAAGTAAAAACCATTCGTCCATCAATGGAAGGCAGTTGGGAACGTGTTTGCCATGACACCGACATTCCAGCCTTTATGCTCGGTCTGCGTAAACCTGAATCCAAGGAATTGAAAAAACACCTGCTTGAAGAGCGACCAGAGCGGGCTATTGGAGTGATTTACCGCCCACAAACCGAATTAACCAGCCATTATTTTCAAGCAGCTCTCAGAAAACAGTTTGACGAATATATTTGGTTTGATCAGACTGAGGCCGTTACTCCACTGGATTATGAAGCGATGCAGGGTATGCCTGATACCTATCCTTTCGGTTTATAAAACATCTGCTCATACTGACAGATCGGGGTGGAGCCAAGGTGCCAGTGCATTGCTTCATGTAGACGACGACTTACAGACAGGCCACCTTTACAGGAGTACCCGTTTGCAATTGTAGGGATTCAGGTTCTAAAAAAACCAATTAATGGAGGGGGCAATGAGTGAGTTTGTTAAACCCGCAGCTGAATGGATAGCAGCGATTATCGAATTGTTGGGCGTGAGCATAATACTCGTTCTCGCTGTTTATGCTCTGACATCAGCCATTTATCAGCTGACACGGAAAAAAAATGAAATTGAATTCATCTACCGTCAAACACGACAGCGTCTTGGACGAGGTATTCTGCTGGGACTCGAGTTTCTAGTAGCTGCCGATATTATTCATACCGTGGCGGTTGAGCTAACCTTTAAAACAGTAGGAGTTTTAGCCATTATCGTCGTTATTCGGACATTTTTAAGCTTTACGTTAGAAGTTGAGCTTACGGGAAAATGGCCGTGGCAGGAAAACGGTAACAAATAACTTTACGGTATTAATGTCGAATGCTTAAAGCTTGCCAATAATGCCGTGACCAATAGGTATTTTTAAGGCTGGAAATCATTACGCCCCGGGTAGTCGATGCATGTAAAAATTTATGGTCTTCCAGATAAATACCGACATGACGACCATTACGGAAAAATACCAGATCACCAGAACGTAGTTCAGCCCTGGGTATCTTTCGCCCGCTACGAATTTGCTGGTCGGTACTTCTGGGTAAATCGATACCAAACAGATCACGAAAAGTGATTTGTACAAAGGCAGAGCAATCGATCCCTGAGCGACTTATGCCTCCCATGCGATATGGTGTGCCATGCCATTCGTTATGCTGTTGATATAGCAGCAACATCGCCTGAATTTCATCATAATATTGAGCATCAGTCTCAGTTTGAAAAATGTGAGCTCTGTCTGGTGATTTGCTCGAAAATTTGGGGGCCGTTCCACAGCCCGAAAGCATGACAAACATTGGCAAAAAAACTATGCAAAATCGCCAATGTAACGTCATAAAAAATTTGTAATGTATTCTGATCATTAAGTGTATGGCTTCAAATTCTTAACTATTCACATAGATTAAAAACCATATAGTTCTATATTTACAGGATATTTTCATGTTTTTTGGCTAAATAACGGAAAAAGGGGGAGGATGTCTATTGAAAATATGATTAATTCTCTTCTAACACAATGTTAATCTCTCAAAATGAATGGCTGTTGTGTCGGCTTCACAAGACAAATTTGACTATGTTTAGGCAGAAATTTTAGCGCTGTCATAATTTTGCCATGAACTATCAGTAGGTTTTAACTACCAACACTCTATTTGCTGCACAGACAAATCTGTTTATATTTAGTGACTTGAAAAAGGTAATTGAATGACGGATAAATTTGCTGAATTAACGCTGCTAATCCTCATAGTTGGAGCAGCTCTTGCCTTATTTTCCAACATGAGTAAGCGATCTTTTTTAAATGATAATCATTGGAATGGTGAAATTGTTGCACTGACAATTATTACGCTGATCAGTATGGTGAGTTTTCCACTGATTGATGCCACGTTGCCCTGGCTGGAATTTGCAGATCTGCGATATTATAATGGAATAGCATGGCTAGGCCTTATAAAGGGCATTTTAGGATTATGGCTACTACATAGAGCTGTTCGTGATTACAGTGATATAGGCGAACCGCAGAAAAAATTTGTGGCTAAAGGAATTTATCGATTTATACGCTATCCGTTTTATTCTGCGCTTTTAGCCTTGGTTCTTGCCCAGCTTCTGTTAACACAGAATTGGCTGGCCGGCTTGGCCGGTTTAATCACATTCGCTTTGGTTTATTGCTTAAGAGTGCCACGTCAAGAAGAAGATGGGCTTGAGAAATATGGACATCATTATCTTGAATATATGTCGCAAACGGGGGATATCTGGCCAAGGCTCCCTTTTAAACACTAAAGTTGGGATAATATTTTCTTCAGCCTGGATGGCTATAGAAACCAATGAATTTAAAAACTGTTATGGAAAACAGTAATGCTTAATATTCGTCCGCTCTCTAGGGAGCGTTTAGCTTCCCTGATGGAAAATGCGACTGTCATTGAAGCGGACAAAAAAGGTATTAAAGTGGCAGTTTTGCCTGATGGGCAATACTTAAAATTTTTTTACCGCAAACGCTTTCTAAGTAGAGAGCTACTTGCACCAGCAGCAGTTAAGTTTGCCCGCAATGCTTATCATCTGACACAACTCGACATTCCTACATTGCAAGTAAAGGCTTTGCATCGCATTATCGGCGAAGCCCACACTGTAGCTATATACTCTCCCTTACCCGGACGTACCTTACGAGACATTGTTAACTCCAATGAAGCGGATGCAAATTTGATGTATCGCCTGGGAGTGTTTTTGGCGAGGGTACAGCGTCAAGGGATATATTTTCGTTCAATTCATCCGGGAAATATTATTGTAAACGGGATGGATTTTGGGCTTATCGATATTCTTGATATGCGTGTCCATTGGTGGTCTTTAAGTCGCTGGGCGAGACGTCGAAACTGGCGACATTTTTTCCGCTATCCTCATGAGTGGGAAAATCATGGAGACTTGATCCAAGCGCTTATCAAGGGCTATCGGCATTCTGCCGATCTGCCTTTGCGCGAGCTGAATTGGTTAGAACGAATTATTGGTAAACTTATTTCTATCTGATTTTTAGCCCTAACCAACTTATCGGTCAGATAAGGCATTTTTGCGTAAAATGCCCACACATGACGATCCTAAATAAAGCTTCCAACGAATATGATGTAATCATCATCGGTGCCGGTGCGGCTGGATTGATGTGCGCTATTGCTGCTGGTCAGCGTGGCCGGCGTGTGCTGGTAATTGATCATGCCAATAAAGTCGGCAAGAAGATCCTGATGTCTGGTGGCGGACGCTGTAACTTCACCAATATGTACTCCGCTCCGGAAAACTTTATTTGCAGCAACCCTCACTTCGTTAAATCGGCATTGAGTCGGTATACACCCTGGCATTTTATTGAATTGGTCGAGAAACATCAGATTGCCTATCACGAGAAAAAACTGGGGCAGTTATTTTGTGATGAGTCATCGAAAGAAATCGTACAGATGTTGCTGGCAGAGTGTGCATCGGCTGGGGTGAAAATTATGACTGATACGCCGGTTAAGGTGGTTGAAACCGGTGGTCAAAAATTGCTAGAAACCCCTCAGGGTAAATTACAGTGTGTATCGCTGGTGATTGCAACCGGAGGATTGTCGATTCCCAAAATGGGAGCAACCGGTTTCGGTTTTGAATTAGCCAGAAAACTTGATATCCCGGTGTTGCCCACACGAGCAGGGCTGGTACCAGTGGTGTTGGATGATCATAAACTCAAACCGCTTGCGGAGCTTAGTGGTATTTCATTGGATACCATCACAGAGGCTAATCAAAATTCATTTCACGAGAATATTCTGTTTACTCATCGTGGTTTGAGCGGTCCTGCCATATTACAGGCATCAAGCTATTGGCAGCCTGGCGAGACACTGAAAATCGATATGTTTCCTGGAATTGAATTGGCCGGTTATTTAGCTGAAATGCGTGTTGAAAAATCCAAAACAGCCCTGAAAACCATTCTTGCCGAAAAACTGACCCGCCGGGTAGCCCAGCTTTGGTGTGATCAGTGGCTTGAAGATAAACCGGTCGGTCAGCTTTCCGATGCAGATATCGAACATGTTGTATCACAGTGCCAGCCCTGGATATTGAAGCCATCCGGTACAGAAGGTTATCGAACGGCTGAAGTGACATTGGGCGGTATTGATACTGATGCATTATCTTCCAAAACGATGGAGTGCCGTAATCATCCGGGACTATATTTTATTGGGGAAGTGGTCGATGTTACCGGTCATTTGGGAGGGCACAATTTTCAATGGGCCTGGGCTTCAGGCTATGCCGCTGGACAGTTTGTCTGAAGAATATTGTCAGAAGTTTGAGACCCTATCTAAAAAAAGTTAATGTTCTATAACGAAAAGTTGCTTTCAACAGTGATTGAAATCGTTTATCACTATCACACTTATTCAATTGCAGGAGAGCACCATTGCTGGAATTTCTGACAGACGCTCAGGTTGTTACCGTGTTAGTGACCGCACTGGTGGTGGGACTGGTTGTGGTTTTTCATTATGAAGTGATTCAGCAATTGAATCGTTGGTGTCCGAATCATCCTTCCAGGACTGCAAAGCACCGTCACCGGCCGATTATATTGGCTACTATGTTTGTTTTGTTATTTGCACATATCATTGAAATCTGGTTATTTGGCGTGGCCTTTTGGGGTTTACTGAGTCAAACGGGGTATGGGTACATCAGTGGCTATGAGCATATTAGCCTGTTAGATAGCGTGTATTTCTCTGCCGCCACCTATACCACGGTTGGTTGGGGCGATTTGGCCGCTACCGGTCATATTCGATTTCTCGCCGGTACAGAAGCCTTAGTGGGCTTTATGATGATTACCTGGTCAGCTTCTTTCAGCTATCTTATTATGGCGCGGGCCTGGGGGAGTGAAAACGATTAAAATTAGCTAGAAAAATTAAGTATGTTATTTCAACTGTTCTGAAGAATAGTAATTTTTAAGGTGGTCGCTTTCTTTTCCTGCATAATTCTATTTGCTTACGTAGAAAGCTTCAGGAAGCTGATTTATTTTCACCTAAAACAAGCAAGGCTGTTTTGTCTGGATAATGATGGGTGGCCTTAGATAAGATTCTGTTCAGATTGATAATTTAGAATACGACAAAGATAAATTAAGGCTTGCGATACGCTTAAAACTGTGAAATATTTCACAAAAAAGTTTTAAGGATGCGACTGATGCGTATCGAACTTTTCCTTTCAGATGTTGCTGGACCCTGATGGTTCATAACACATCATTTTGGCTGAACAGCCTGCTTTCAACGCATTGGCTATGCCTTTACATACCCATTTCCCCCGATTGTCTGTCAGGACAATTCATCTCTTGCGGTTTTTCCCTGTTCTTTGAAAAGGAGTTCTATAAATGAATCCTAGAAAGCTCTGCGTGATTCTGATGCTGGCGGGTATGGCATTGCTGTTGTTATCACTGGTGTGGTTTTTTGTAGCCTATGCTTCCACTTTGGATACCATGAGCCGTTATGGTGATAGGGATGTCACTTTACAGTTGATGGCTTGCATCTATTCCACACCGCCGATTTGTCAGGGAGCAGCATCTTTAGGTGATGGTCCATCTTATAGTCCTATGTTGTTTTGGTTGGGTCTGCTTTTGTTTATTGCTGGTGTGATTGTATTTTTTGCGTTGAATAAACAGATAAACCAAACGTCTTTTGATCCTAAAACTGGGCAAAACATTACCAGTGACAAACTCTTGGGATTTATCGCGAGAGAAAAATACACCTACTACACTTATATTCTTTTTCTGGTTGGGGCCGGTGGTGGATTGTTATTACCGCCTCTGGCCATAGCGGCACTGCTGGGCTTTGTATTGGCAGTATTAGGTTATTTTCTCTATCCACAACAGTTAACCAGTTTGGATAAAAATCATCTAGCCGCGCTAAGTGTGGTGTATCTCGCATCGACCCTGTTGCTTTTGCTGACTATTGGCAGTGCTTTATTTATTCTGATTGCACTCGCTCAACTTATTTTGTATTACATCGGTTTTAACAGTTATCGGCTTGGCCACATTATCAATGCTAATAACATTAAAGAAGAAGCCATCCTTGCATTTAAACCGATACGAGAGCGTTTTTCCTCTGGGGAGAAAGGCTAATTTTGTCGTTTTTAATGATCGAGTATTAGAGGTAGCTTTATGAAAACTTTAAAAAGCGTATTGCAACCATTCAATTCCACACGTCTAATCCCTTTGCTATTGGCGATAACACTCACGGCCTGTGGTTCTGATTTTCAAGAAGGCGCCTATGTTGATCCACAATATGGCACAGGCTATGAATTTAATGCGGAAGGTCAGGGCCAGTTGATTGGTGGCGTTCCGGGCTCATATAGCTTTACTTATAAAGTGGATAGCGATGAAGTAGTAACGTCTGGTGATATCAATCTCACCTTTAAACGCATTGATACTAAAACCCTGGAACGACCTGATGGCACCCGGCTAATCCTAAAAGAAGATTAAGTCTCATGGAGGTCAGCATGGAAGCTGTTATTCAAATCACAGGTTTGCTGATTTGAGCTGGGTTTTTTCTTCAAATCGTTGGATCCGCCAGACGAAGAAAATGCCAGTGACCATGACCGCTGCTGCCATCCATAATGCTGAAAGATAATTACCGGTCAGCGTGGATAAATACCCCGCCAAAGCGGGGGCGATAAGTTGAGCGATGCCATAACTTATCGTCAGTTTGGCCATGGCTT
>NZ_DFTU01000036.1:36323-55169 GCF_002379485.1 Methylophaga sp. UBA4204
TCAGGCTGACAATTCCAGCAAAGGTGGCACCAAATAACAACGCGCCAATCACATTGAATAGCAGCGATTCACTGAATAAGGGAATCAGGATAGAAAGCAATATAATCGAATAAGCGGCGATGATGGCACTTGTCTCACCAATGCGCTCAGCCACTTTGTCCCAGATTATGCAGGATGGAATGGCGGCTACCCCCAGCATTACCCAGATAAGATTGCCATGTCCCGACAAACTGGGCATCTCTTCCAGAATCGCAACAATAAATGTCGCACTGATAACATACCCCACGCCAGCACAGGCATAAGCTGCGATCATTAATCGCATCCATTTATTGTTGGGCGCTGCAAAATCAGCAGTGGGAGCCTGTTGCGTTGCAGGTGCCGGCATCAGAAACCAGGCGGGCAGGAAAAATAAAATACCGAAAAGCCCCATGATCAGCCATTGCTCAGCCCAATTGAAATAGGGCGTTATCAGAACAATAACGATCCCAGGTATCGCAATACCGAACCCTAAACCGGAAAAATGAATACCTAATGCTGATTTGTAACCATTTTGTTTGAGCCAGCCCATCACAAATCCTGCTGCCAGAATTATTCCCGCAGTACTGGTCAGGCCACCAATAAAGCGCAAAATACTCCATAAAACAATATCCGTGGTAACAGCCATTAAGACCGTGCTTAACACCGCCAGAATCAGGTTGATTCGGTAGAACAGGAACTTGATTTTGAGGCTGGTTAAAAATGAGATCAACACCACGCCTGACAGGTAACCAATGTAATTAAATGTGGCCAGCCAACCTCCGCTTAATGTGTCCAGTGAGGTTTCATTTAACATGATAGGCAAAAAAGGCGTGTAGGCAAAACGGGCAATGCCGACGGTTAAAATCAAAGCACAGATCCCAGCCAGAATGACCTGATGTCGGGGGGAGAGTGGAAATCGATTTGTGCTCATAACCAGAATATTACCTGCGGTAAGTTAATGCCCTACCTTTTACCATAAGTCTTTATTGGATGTGTTGTCGTGATAATTTCAAATAGCGATGTATAAATAAATACAGAGCATTTTTAATTGAAAGATTGTCATCTGCACTATTAATCCCCACTTAATCCTTCTGAGTTACAGTTTCAACGCAAATGCCTTCCGGAGTTATGAATGAAGAAAATTATCGTCCCTGTAGTCTTATTGGTTATCGGATTTGGCAGTTATTTTGCCTTGGCAGAACAACAGGAACCCGAGGTCATCAGCTACATCAAACAGCAGGGAGTGACCATCATTGACAGTTTTGAAACTCCTGCAGGATTGACTGGGTATGCCGCCAGTGTAGAAGGGCAGCCGCTGAGTATTTATCTGACAGAAGATAAAAAATATGCGGTGATTGGAAACCTGATTAACGCTCAAGGAGACGATTTGGGTCAGGAAGCACTTTATGAACTAGTCAGTGCTCCTCAGAATGAAAAGATTTGGCAGCAACTCGACACGGCTAAGTGGGTATTGGATGGTGATAAAGATGCAAAACGAATTATTTATACCTTTACCGATCCCTATTGCCCGTATTGCCAGAAATTACGTGAAATCGCTGATCCTTACATTGCCAAGGGTGAGGTGCAGTTGCGCCACATTATGGTGGGAATTCTGCAGGAGGACAGTATCAAAAAAGCGGCTGCTATTTTAGGGGCTGATTCACCTGAAAAGGCTTTGCAACAACATATCCAACCTGCCGATAACCCTACAGAAAATATAAATGAAGAGGCGTTAGCAAACGGATCATTGCTGGTAGAGGAAAATAACCTGCTGATGGAACAGCTTGGGTTTATGGCAACACCGACCAGCATTTACAAGGATGAAAAAGGTCATGTGCGGCTGATTGAAGGTATGCCGATGCGTGATGATATCGACAAGCTGTTTGAACAGTGATGTCGATTAATCTCGGACCCTTCGCTTTACCTCTCGAGCCGTTATTGTTATTTGGCTGTGCTCTTTTGGGGATATTGGTGGCATCTGTTCTGGCCAGAAAAAAAGCAGGCTCGGTCACCGATCCATTATTGATGATGCTGTTATTCGGTCTGGTTATCGGACGCATCGTGTTTGTCATTAAATTTGCCGATCAATACGACTCTTTCTGGCAGATGCTCGATTTTCGCGATCGTGGGGTGGACTGGGTGTCCGGCACGATAGCAATGGCACTGTTTCTGTTATGGCAAATCAAACGCCTGCCACAGCAACGTGTTGCCTTGTTCGGGGGAGCCTTATCGATTTTGCTGTTTTTTTCGCTAACGTCCTTATTAATGAATGCAGGTCGGGAACAGGTTTCAATACCCGATATTGCCTTAGAGCAATTGGACGGCGAGCAGATTTCACTGGTTCAAGTGGCTGAAAATAACATTACCGTGGTGAATTTATGGGCAAGTTGGTGCCCACCTTGTCAACGTGAAATGCCTGCCTTTGAAAAGTCAGCACAACAGTATCCTGATATTCGTTTTGTCATGATCAATCAACAAGAGTCAGCTGTAAAAGTGAATGACTTTCTGGCTGAGAATAAGCTGACATTTGAACACGTGCTGCTTGATAAAACCGGCAAAGTTGCCGATAAATTTGATGCCTATGGCTTGCCGGTGACGCTGTATTTTGATCAACAGGGCTCCTTGGTTGAGAGCCATATGGGAGAAGTCTCCGCGGCATCGTTAAGCGCTACATTAGAACGGCTTTCACAGTAATCAGCAAGCAATGAATATCTTGTTTAATTAACGATCTTAGGGGAGTTTTTATGGATCTGCAACTGAAAAATAAAACGGCTTTTATAAGTGGCAGCACGGCGGGCATTGGTTTTTCCATTGCCAAATCACTGGCCGATGAAGGAGCGAATGTTATCGTCAATGGGCGTTCTGAAGCTTCAGTTAAACAGGCTATTGAATCCCTTAAATCGACAGCTAAAGGCAACGTAGATGGATTTGCAGGGGATCTTTCGATAGCGGCTGAAGCCGAGAAACTGACAAAGCAGTTCCCCGAAGTCGATATTCTGATTAATAATCTGGGTATCTTCGAGCCAGTGCCGTTTGAAGAGATAGCGGATGAAGACTGGCGACGTTTTTTTGATGTAAATGTGCTCAGTGGCGTGCGTTTGACGCGAGCCTATCTGCCAGCGATGAAACAACAAAACTGGGGTCGGGTGATTTTCATCTCCAGTGAAAGCGGGGTGCAGATCCCCCATGAGATGATTCATTACGGCATGACCAAGGCGGCTCAGATTGCTATTGCTCGTGGTCTGGCTGAGCAGGTTGCCGGTACCAATATTACGGTCAATTCAGTCTTGCCAGGCCCAACCAGCTCAAGAGGTGTTGAAACTTTCGTCAGTGATCTGGCAGAAAAAGAAGGCCAAAGCATCGAAGCGTTTGAAAAAGACTTTTTTGAACACGTCAGACCGACTTCTTTGATTAAACGTTTTGCCACCACCGATGAAGTTGCCTCAATGGTCTGTTATCTCTCCAGCCCATTGGCTTCAGCGACAACCGGTGCGGCAGTTAGAGTGGATGGCGGGGTTATCAAAAGCGCTTTTTAAAAATTTATCCGATTTCTAACCGTTTCAATATCCAGCCCTAGAAATATTTTTGAATTTTATTCTTTAACAAGAGATTTTTATGACAGCATTGTTTACTGAGTTTTCACTGAAAGATATAACGTTACGCAATCGTATTGCGGTTCCACCGATGTGCCAATACAGTGCCGATGACGGCCATACCAATGATTGGCATCTGGCGCATTACACTCAATTAGCACGCGGTGGAGCGGGTCTGGTGATTGTTGAAGCCACCGCAGTCAGCCCCGAAGGAAGAATTACTCCAGGATGCACTGGCATATGGAATGACGAGCAGGCTGAAGGCATGGCAAAAATTGCTTCGGCTATTAAAAAAGCCGGTGCTTGTGCTGGTATTCAGATTGCACATGCTGGTCGTAAAGCCAGCGCCAATCGTCCTTGGGAAGGCGATGATCATCTTGCTGACAGTGATCCACAAAGTTGGCAAACCATAGCGCCTTCTGCTGTGGCATTTGGTGCTAATTTGCCGAAAGTACCTCAGGCAATGACGCTGGAAGATATAGAACGGGTTAAAGCTGACTTTGTCGCTGCTGCCAAACGTGCCAAAAAAGCCGGATTTGAATGGCTGGAACTGCATTTTGCTCATGGCTATCTGGCACAAAGCTTTTTTTCAATCCACTCTAATAAACGTGATGATCAATACGGTGGCGATTTGGCTGGTCGTAGCCGATTTTTACTGGAAACTTTACAAGCCGTGCGCGAAGTCTGGCCGGAAAATCTGCCCTTAACAGCCCGCTTTGGCGTGATTGAATATGATGGTCGTGATGAAGAAACATTAAGTGAGTCAATTCATCTAACCCGGCAATTCAAACAATCCGGTCTGGATATGCTTAGCGTTAGTATAGGGTTTTCAACTCCTGATGCGGATATTCCGTGGGGACCAGCTTTATTAGCACCGATTGCTGAACGTGTGCGTCGTGAAGCTGACATTCCAGTTGCTTCTGCCTGGGGAATTGATGAACCTAACACGGTGAACCAGGTAATTACGGATAAACAAATGGATTTGGTCATGGTGGGACGTGCGCATTTAGCTAATCCTCACTGGCCGTACCATGCAGCTAAAACCTTAAAAATTGAAGATCCAGCCTGGGTGTTACCTGCACCTTATGCACATTGGTTATCGCGTTATCATGCTCCAGATAGTTAAACATTAAACAAGCGCCAGCAATGCAATGATCACTAAAATAGCAAACACCCAAATTCAGCCTCACCATAAAGGCAGTTGCCATTGTGGGGAGGTTGAGTTTGTTGTGCATTTGCCAAACGGAATAAATGATCCTCGTCGCTGTGATTGTTCCATGTGCCGGAGAAAGGGCGCCATCGCAGCCTATGTTCCATTGTCGGCTCTACAAATTACCAAAGGAACCGATAAACTATCGATTTATCAGTTCAATACGATGACGGCAAAGCACTATTTTTGTTCAATTTGCGGGATTCATACTCATCATCAAACCAGAGCAAATCCTGAACTCTATGGCTTTAATCTGGCCTGTCTGGAAGGTGTAAACCCTTTTGATTTAGGTGAGGTGAGAGTGAATGATGGAATCAATCACATTTCGGATCAGCAGACTGAATTAAACCCTTAAGAAAATTGTTTTGCCAAAGTGGCTAGCTAAGCGTAATTTGCTGCTACTTAATTTACTCTCTCCACTAATCAGGATTTATCTTGTTAAGCTACCGCCACTCATTTCATGCCGGCAATTTTGCCGATGTGCTTAAACATATTGTGCTGATTGAGATTTTGCAGCATCTGGCTAAAAAAGATAAAGCCTTTGATTACATAGACACCCATGCTGGTGCGGGGCTTTATCATCTGGCTTCGGCTCATGCAGAAAAACTGCAGGAATATCAAAATGGTATTGCTAAATTAAACCGTTCTGACTGGCCGGAACTGGCTGCATATTTTGCGGTAATTGAGGCGGTGAATAGCGGAAAACCGCTGGAATATTATCCGGGTTCCCCATTTATTGCCATGCACTGTATGCGGCGTCAGGATCGAGCCTGGTTATATGAGTTACATCCGGATGATGCGGGTCTGTTACTGCAAAATACCCAGAAGGTTAAGCGGGTTCGGGTTATGCGTGAGGATGGTTTAAAAGGCCTATTGTCGTTATTACCGCCTGTATCAAGACGTGGACTGGTGTTGATTGATCCATCTTACGAAATCAAATCGGATTACGATTTAGTATTTCAGACCATTGAAAAAGCCTATGCCAAATTTCCTACCGGTACTTATGCCATCTGGTATCCGGTAGTGGAACGCAGCAGAATTAGCCGATTGGAAAAACACTTTATCAAGAGTGGTATCAAAAATATTCAACGCTTTGAGTTAGCGATAACAGCTGATTCGGATGAGCGTGGTATGACCTCCTCCGGCATGATAGTGATTAATCCGCCCTGGCAACTAATCGATACCATGAGCCAGTTACTGCCTAAATTGGTTAATGCATTAGCGGTTGATAGTGGGGCTTTTTATAAAAGTGAAGTATTGGTAGCCCAATAAGTTATAGCCGCTGACCAGGCTGACATAATCTGCATTAAAGTCATAAGTCATCATCTCATGCCATGATAGCGCCGAATTTCGTCTTACGGATGTGGAGTTATTATGAGCAATCCGGTCATTTACAGAAAACCCCATGGCAAAACGTTCAGTTATTGTTATGCCAATGGCAAAACTGTTAAAAATGCTGCTTTAAAACGCTGGATAAAAAGTCTGGCCATTCCGCCGGCATGGCGGGAAGTGGAAATCCAGCAGGATCGTGATGCCAAGGTACTGGTGACCGGCCGGGATAAAGAAGGTCGCAAACAATATATCTACAACCCGGACTGGGTTGAAACTGCCAGTGAGCAAAAATTCAAACGCATTTTACGTTTTGCTGAACAGCTGGAAACCATGCGGCGGGTAACCGGCCAACATATTCAACGAAGACCAATTGATCAGACTTCTGTTTTAGCCTGCATGACACGTATGTTGGATGACGCTTTTTTTCGTCCCGGCAGTGCCAGCTATACCCGACAGAATCAGACATACGGTTTGACGACGTTACGGGCCAAGCATATGACCATTAAGGATGATCGTGTGGAGTTCGACTATGAAGGTAAAAGTCATCAGCAGCAGTTTCGCACAGTGACTGATGAACAGGTACGTGAGGTGCTGATAGCGCTGGAGAATATGTCCGGTTATGAATTATTTGATATTACCCTGCCCGATAAAAGCCGTAAAAAAATAACGGCACAGGATTTGAACCAGTACATCTCCGATGTGATGGGGGAGGATTTTAGTGCTAAGGATTTTCGTACCTGGGCAGGAACAGTTTTGATGGCGGTAGCTCTGGATAAATTGGGGCCAGCTGAAAATGAAAAGCTCAGCAAAAGTAATATTGTCGAAGCAGTGAAAAACGTTGCTGAGAGGCTTGGCAATACACCCGCCGTATGTCGCAGTAATTACATCCATCCGCAAGTGATTTTGCAGTATGAGAGTGGTCGTACACTGGATTATTTTCGCCGTCAGTTCAAACGCTATCGAGGCAAATATCTCAGCCTGGATGAAAAAGCCACGATGAAGCTGTTAACAGTGTTGATTAAACATTAAAACCGCTAAGCCAGTCGATTAAAAGGCTGTTTATAGACTTCGGCTCGCTGTGTATTTTGTCAGAATTACTGCTAACATCCTCTGAGTTCTGTCGAAGAACTATTAAACGTTTTATACCTATAATCAATAATTTAACTATTAATTCAGTCTAAGGAGAGAGAGCAATGGAAAACTTTTTTATAACGTGGCAACCACGTGTGTTGAGCATCTTACGCATCGTCACAGCTTTTATGTTTATGCAGCATGGTGGTCAAAAGTTATTTGGTTACCCAGCCCCACAGCGGAATGAGTTTGATTTATTTACCCTGTCTGGTGTGGCCGGCGTGCTTGAACTTGTCGGTGGTTTTTTAATCCTTATTGGCTTGTTCACCAGACCGGTAGCCTTTATTTTGTCAGGCCAGATGGCGGTAGCGTATTTTATCGCTCATTCCCCTCAGGGATTTTGGCCTTTATTAAATAATGGTGAATTAGCCGCTTTGTTCAGCTTTATCTTTTTATATCTGTTTGTTGCGGGTGGCGGTGCATGGAGTGTTGATAATCTCGTCAAGCGTAACCCTTAACATCCATTATTATCGCGATAACAACATTTTCACATTCATCGGCTTGAAAAGCCGATGGTTGTGAAGATGGCTATGTAGAAAATGCATGTCTGAACTGGATGAAATAATTTGGCAAGTGGTTGCTGCCATCCCCATAGGCAAAGTGATGACCTATGGACAGATAGCCAAACAATGTGGTTATCCTGGTTATGCGCGCTATGTGGGCAGTAGCTTAAAAAAATTACCAGAGGATTCCTCTTTACCATGGCACCGGGTAATCAATGCGCAAGGGGAAATTTCTTTTCCGCCGGACAGCGAAGCTTATCAGCAGCAGAAAGCTTTACTGCAATATGAAGGTGTTCAGTTTCAGGGAAAACGAATCAGATTATCGGTTTATGGTTGGAAATGATTAAGCGCCAAAGGAGCAGATAGATGAAGCCCTATATTTCAATGATTACACTGGGAGTTGATGATTTACACCGATCCATCAGGTTTTACCAGGACGGCATGGGGCTGCATACCGAAGGCATTATTGGGGAAGAGTTTGCCCAGGGTACGGTGGCATTTTTTGATTTGCAGCCAGGTTTGAAACTTGCTTTATGGCCGCGACAAAGTCTGGCGGCAGATGCCGGATTACCGTTAACTGCAACAGCGACAGCGATGAGTCTTGCTCACAATGTTCTTAATGAAACTGATGTGGATGCCATCATGCAGCAGGCATCTATGGCGGGTGCCACGATAGTAAAGTCCCCACAAAAAACATTTTGGGGTGGTTATGCCGGTTATTTTCAGGATCCGGATAGCCATTTATGGGAAATTGTATGGAATCCAGATTTTTTGCCTTAAAAAAAGCTATCCGAAGATAGCCTTTTTAATAATCTGCTGCAGATTTGTTTTTACATATTCTGGAAAAGTGCCAGAGCAGCGGCATATTCTTCACTGTTTTCATCCAGTTCAACCACACTGATACCCGTATCAATATTCAGTTTACGGAAAGCGAGAACCTTGTCGCGCGTGTTGGGATCCAAAGCTTTGCTGGTATTAAAGTAGCTTTGTAAATTGGCTACCTGAACTACGTCAGTCAGATCGGGGCCGTTTTGACTATTACGATTAAGGTTTGCATGTTCAGCGGCGACGGTTATCAGATTTTCCGGAAAATCCCAGCTGCGCAAAATAGCTTCGCCGATTTTTGGATAAAGGTTGTCAATGAGTGTGTCCAGACGACGGGTATCTTCCAACAACTCAGGAGTGTCGGCGGCTTTCATCAGAATAGGCAGCGCACCTATCTCATGTATTAACCCCGCCAGCATTGCTTCATCATTCGCAATATTAGGCTGCTTGGAAGCAATGACCTGACTTGCGGCAGCGACCTCGATACTATGCTGCCAGAGGTCTCGCATACGTTTTTCCAGCTTTTTATTGGTCGGACGGAACATCTGTTCCATCACCAGACTGGTCACCAGGTTACGAACCATTGGAATACCCAGTCGAGAGACCGCCGTCTGCACCGATTCGACCTCAACCCTGCCTCTATATAGAGGACTGTTGGCGACTTTTATCAAACGGGTTGATAAGGCCGCATCGGTCGTAATGACCTCAGCAAGCTGCGCTGCAGAGACATCCGGATTGTTGGCAACTTCACGAACCTTGAGGGCAACCTCAGGCAATGTGGGCAGTACCAGTTTTCCTTTTTGGAGATCATTAATGATCGTCGTGTACAATTGGTCTTGTTGACTCATATTAATCCACTATATTAAATCAATTTGAAGTGTGAATGATTTTCAGTTATTTTGCTTGGTTTGCCAACCGTTTTAGCTAATAGCAGGTGCTCAGTTGAACGACGAATTTCCCAGAATCAAGCGTCTTCCGCCATACGTTTTCAACATTGTAAATGATTTGAAGGCAAAAGCGCGTGCGCGCGGCGAAGATATTATCGACTTTGGCATGGGGAATCCGGATAAACCGGCACCAGCGCACATTGTGGAAAAACTCGTCGAAGCGGCACAGCGTCCTGATACCCACCGATATTCTGTTTCCAGAGGTATTCCACGTCTGCGAAAAGCGATTTGTGACTGGTATCAGCGTAAATATGATGTGACATTGGATCCTGACTCAGAAACGATAGTCACTATTGGTTCAAAAGAGGGCCTGGCGCATTTGGCACTGGCAACGGTGGGCCCGGGCGATGCGGTTTTAGTGCCAAACCCGGCTTATCCGATTCATCCTTATGGTTTTGTGATTGCCGGTGCGGATATTCGTCATGTACCGCTAACCCCGGATGTTGATTTTTTTGCCGAGCTGGAAAAGTCGGTTAAAGATTCATGGCCAAAACCTAAAATGCTGGTGTTGAATTTCCCAGGCAATCCAACCACCCAGTGCGTTGATCTGGATTTCTTCCAGCGGGTTGTTGATTTTGCCAAAGAGCATCAGATTTGGGTTATTCATGATTTGGCGTATGGTGAGATCACCTTTGATGGTTATAAAGCGCCTTCCATTTTGCAAATCCCTGGCGCAAAAGACGTTGCGGTTGAGTTTTATACCTTATCCAAAACCTACAATATGCCAGGCTGGCGCGTAGGCTTTATGTCAGGCAATCCGACATTAGTTGCGGCATTGGCCCGAATGAAATCCTATCTGGATTACGGCATGTTTACCCCGATTCAGGTAGCCGCCATTACGGCTCTGGATGGTCCACAGGAATGTGTGGCAGAAATTGTCGAAACCTATAAACAACGTCGTGACGTGTTGTGTGACGGGCTAAATGCGATTGGCTGGCCAGTGGAAAAACCTAAAGCGACCATGTTCGTCTGGGCCAGAATTCCTGAGCAATTCCGTGAAATGGGTTCGCTGGAGTTCAGTAAGAAATTGCTTAAAGAAGCTAAAGTAGCTGTATCGCCAGGCATTGGTTTTGGTGAATATGGCGATGACTATGTGCGTTTCGGACTGATTGAGAATCAGCACCGTACCCGGCAGGCAATCCGTGGTATCCGTGACATGATGAAAAAAGGGTAGGGGGCAAAAAGTGCAATCAGTCAAAATTGGTATTCTTGGCTTAGGCACTGTTGGTAGTGGTACTGTCAGTGTTTTAAAGCGAAACTCAAAAGAAATAAGCCGCCGTGCAGGCCGTGGAATTGAAATTTTGCGTGCCGCGGATAAAAATCTGGATTCAGCTAAAAGCTGTGATTTGAACGGCATTGATTTAACGGATGATGCGTTTTCAGTGGTCAATGACCCGGAAATTCAAATCATTGTTGAGTTAATTGGTGGTACCGGTATCGCCCGAGATTTAGTGATGCAGGCAATTGAAAACGGTAAACACGTCGTCACTGCCAACAAAGCCTTAATCGCAATGCATGGCAACGAATTATTTGCCAAGGCGCAGGAAAAAGGCATCACGATTGCTTTTGAAGCCGCCGTTGCTGGTGGCATCCCGATTATCAAGGCTATCCGTGAAGGTCTGGCCGCTAACCGTATTGAGTGGCTGGCAGGCATTATTAACGGAACTGGTAACTTTATCCTGACGGAAATGCGTGATAAAGGCCGTAACTTTGCCGATGTTCTGGCTGAAGCTCAGGCTTTGGGCTATGCCGAAGCCGATCCGACATTTGATGTGGAAGGCATTGATGCAGCACACAAGCTGACCATCATGGCGTCGATTGCATTTGGTATTCCTTTACAGTTTTATAAAGCCTATACCGAAGGCATCAGCAAAATTTCCCAGGAAGATGTGCAGTACGCAGAAGAATTGGGATACCACATCAAACATCTGGGGATTGCCCGGAAAACACCTCAAGGTGTTGAACTACGAGTTCATCCGACATTAATTCCAAAACGTCGTCTGATTGCCAACGTCAATGGGGTAATGAATGCCATCGTCGTGAAAGGCGATGCAGTTGGGCCAACCTTGTATTATGGTGCTGGAGCAGGAGCTGAACCAACTGCTTCTGCGGTAGTAGCAGATATTGTTGATATTGTTCGTGCGCTGACTACTGACCCGGAAAATCGGGTGCCACATCTGGCCTTCCAGCCTGATTCATTGAAAGATACACCGATTTTACCGATGTCTGAGGTCATTACCTCTTATTATTTGCGGATTAACACAGAAGATAAGCCGGGTGTGTTAGCCGACATTACTCGTATTTTCAGTGAGCAGGACATCAATATTGAAGCGATCCTGCAAAAACAACCGGAAGAAGAAGAGGGCACAGTGCCCATCATTATGCTGACCCAGCCGGTGGTTGAAAAAAATATGGATGAAGCGATTGCCCAAATCGAAGCATTGGATACTGTCAAACACGCGATCATGCGTATCCGCATGGAATCGCTGGGCTGAAAAAACGCCCGTTAAAGAATTAAAGAGGAACTACTTATGCCATTTCGTCCACGTTATACCGGCCTGATTGACCGTTATCGTGACCGTTTGCCGGTCAATGATGACACCAGACTGATCAGCCTTGGTGAAGGTAATACACCATTATTGAAATTGAACAATATCCCTAAGTTAATTGGCAAAGATGTTGATATCTACGTCAAATATGAGGGATTGAATCCGACGGGGTCTTTCAAAGATCGCGGTATGACCATGGCCGTGACCAAAGCTGTTGAAGAGGGTAGTAAAGCCATTATTTGTGCTTCTACCGGTAATACGTCAGCAGCAGCGGCTGCTTATGCTGCACGTGCTGGTATCACTGCTTTTGTTATTATTCCTGATGGCAAAATTGCCCAGGGTAAACTCGCTCAGGCTATGATGCATAACGCAGTGGTTATCCAAATCAAAGGTAACTTTGATGAGGGGATGCAACTGGTTAAAGACGTTGCAGAGCATGCTCCGGTCACCATTGTAAATTCAATTAATCCTTATCGTTTGCAAGGTCAGAAAACTGCTGCGTTTGAGATCATTGAAGAGTTAGGTCGTGCTCCGGATTATCACTGCCTGCCAGTCGGTAACGCCGGTAATATCACCGCCCATTGGATTGGCTACTGTGAGTATTCATCAGCCAGTGGCGATCATGTCACTGAAGCCTGCGCTTACTGTCATGGCAATTGTAAATATGCAGGTGGCGCGATTGTTGGTAACCGTCCGAAAATGGTGGGTTATCAGGCGAATGGCAGTGCACCGTTTATGCGTGGTGCGATGGTAGATGATCCTGAAACAGTCGCTACCGCGATCCGTATTGGTCATCCGCAAAGCTGGGATATGGCCTGGAAAGTGAAAGAAGAGTCACAGGGCTGGTTTGATGAGTGCTCTGATGACGAAATATTGGCTGCCCAGAAATTATTGGCCGAAAAGGAAGGGATTTTCTGCGAACCCGCTTCCGCAACTTCAGTCGCCGGCGCATTGCGGGATATTCAATCTGGCAAGATTCCTGAAGGCAGTACCGTTGTTTGTACGTTGACAGGTCACGGTCTGAAAGATCCTGATATTGCTATCAAACAAAGTAGTTCACCAGTCATTACTGTAAATGCTACATTAGACTCAGTACGCGAGGCGATTATCAACAACTTGGCCAGATAAATATGACTGAAATGATGGCACCACAGGATCATGAAAGAGCGGCAGCCAGAATGCCGCACGATATCTTTTTAACGAACCTGATTGCGAATCATATTCTGTTGTTCACGGCGATTGCTGCAACAGGGAAGAGTTATTTTGAGTTTATCGTATTGGTGCCGTTGTTATCATTTTCGTTTGTTGGGTATACCTTTATTCGCTCCAGCAGAATCAAACGTGAAGACAGTGAGTTTGTCTATATTCACTGGCAAATCGCCCGCCGCTGGAGTTTCTTCTTTGCCATAGTGTTATCCGTCGTGGTGACTGTGGCAATATTAGGCTGGTTAAGTTACACCTACTTAGGACTGATGAAAGAAGCCGCTTTTGCCTTGGTAGGTGGACTAAGCTTTTTACCGACCCTGGTCAGTGTTTTGATATTGATCGTGATTGAAATGGAATCACTGCATCATGCCAGAGTGGGCACCTTACCAGAGTGGGCAAAACGGCGATTTCAAGGAGTTTAAGCTATCCTTGTGTTACTCGGATTTCCGCTGAACCACCGAGTGGATCACCAGCTGATTTTCAAAATACACATCAAACTGTGGATATTGCCAGCGAGTAATTGCCGGTGTGCCTTTTGGCGCGTATTTCTGCTCTGCTATCCCATATTTTTGTTCAACCTGTTGCATTGTCATGCCCCGAGTAGGACGCAAGATACCTGACTCACTGTTAGGCGTTTTATAAGTCGGTTCGGCAATTGATAAAGTGTCCGCCTGTATTGGCAAGACCATAAATAAAGACAATCCAGTTGCCAGGAGATGGCGTTTCAACATGATGGTAGCTCCCTTAACGACCTGCGCCAGCATATTATTGCGGCAAAAATAATTCAATTAAACTGTTTAAATACCGTTGACCCAACTCGGTAGGTCTAATCCACTTAACCGAATAATCAATCAATCCGCGTTCCTCGGCTTCAGCTAATGGTTTTTTAATGGTCGCCAGCGGTACACCACACTGCTGCATAAATAACGATGTTGCAAAACCGTCCGTTAAACGTAAGGCATTAAGCATAAACTCAAAACCGATTTCATTAATGCCAACCGGTTCCTGTTTCATAACACGTTGTGCACTATTGACCTTGTCCAGGTAAGCTTGAGGCTGTTTTTGTTTAACCAGCCGCTCAATCGACTGCGTGGCGGCACTGGTTAATTTACTATGAGCCCCGGCCCCAATACCCAGATAATCACCAAACTGCCAGTAGTTGAGATTATGGCGGCTCTGACGACCATTTTTTGCATAGGCAGAGACTTCATATTGCAGATAACCGGCCTCGGCCAGACGTTGTTGATTAGCAATCTGCCAGTTATCAATCGGTTCGTCATCAGGTAATTGTGGGGGAGACTGATGAAACAACGTATTAGGTTCAATGGTGAGCTGATAATACGAAATATGTGTTGGTTCTAGGGCGATGGCTGTTTCTACATCTTTTCTGGCGAGTTCAGCCGTTTGTTTGGGCAAACCAAACATCAGATCCAGATTGAAATTATCAAACCCCGCCTGGTGGGCAATTTCGGCTGCTCGAATGGCTTGCTTTCCATCATGAATCCGGCCTAATGCGGTTAATGAATCACCATCAAAGCTTTGTATGCCAATCGATAGCCGATTAATGCCAATAGCACGATAGTCTGTAAAACGTGCTGCTTCAAAAGTACCTGGATTGGCTTCCAGGGTGATTTCTGCATCGGCACGGATAGGTAATAACGCACGTAAGGCAGAAAATAAACGGTCATATGCTTCTGCACTGAACAGGCTGGGGGTGCCACCACCAATAAAGATTGTCTGGATAGTGCGTCCCCAGACCAACGGCAGATCCTGCTCAAGATCCCGGATAAGCGCATCGATATAGGCCTGCTCAGGAATCTCGTCTCCGGCCTGATGTGAATTAAAGTCACAATAGGGGCATTTGCGTACGCACCATGGCACATGGATATACAGGCTTAATGGCGGCAGAGCAGTAAAATTAAACATGGTTGTACCAGCTGGGAATGATTTAAATAACTAGCAACCGTTAGGGTTGATGACGGGTATATTTAAATTCTTCCATAAATTGACGCATGGCTTTGCCGCGATGGCTGATTGCATGCTTCTGTTCCGGCGAGAGCTCGGCCGCAGTACAGTCTGTTTCAGAAACCCAAAACACCGGATCATAACCAAATCCTTCATCGCCGAGCGGTGATTGCAAAATTTGCCCCTGCCAGCTGCCCTGACAAATCAGTGGTGTTGGATCTTCTGCATGACGCATAAACACCACCACACATTGGAATCGTGCTGTGCGTTCCGTTTCCGGAACGTCTTTCATCGCCTCCAAAAGGGCCTCAATATTGTCCGTATCGGAGGCATCCGGTCCGGCATAACGTGAAGAATAAATTCCCGGTGCACCATGCAAAGCATCGACTTCAATCCCTGAATCATCTGCTATTGCCGGTAATCCCGTGTATAAAGCGGCATTGCGAGCTTTGATAATGGCATTTTCCACGAAGCTGAGGCCGGTTTCCTCAGCCTCAGCAACATTCAGATCAGATTGCGCAATAAGCTCCAGACCAAGTGGACTGAGGATCTGCGATAATTCACGCAGTTTTCCAATATTACCGCTGGCCAGAACGATTTTAGACATCAGTCTGCCAATGCCTCGCGTTGTTTGATCATCAATTGTTCAATCCCAATAGCAGCCAAATCCAGCATGGATTGTAATTCATCTGCTCTGAAGGCATGGCCTTCCGCAGTCCCCTGTAGTTCAATATATGCGCCTGCATCATTCATGACAACATTCATATCGGTTTCAGCCGTTGAATCTTCAGCATAATCCAGATCCAGTACGGCTGTACCATTGTGAATCCCAACGGAAACAGAAGCGACCTGACCATGTAACGGGCTTTTTTTGATTTTACGTTTTTTAATCAGATAATCGATCGCATCCTGCAGCGCTACAAAGGCGCCGGTGATGGAGGCCGTGCGAGTGCCGCCATCGGCCTGAATAACATCACAATCAATGGTAATCGTGCGTTCACCCAGCGCCTTTAGATCAATTGCTGCCCGTAAAGAACGACCTATCAAACGCTGGATTTCCATGGTACGGCCACCTTGTTTACCGCGGCTGGATTCACGTTGCATACGTGAGCCGGTAGAGCGTGGCAGCATGCCATATTCGGCCGTGATCCAGCCTTCGCCCATCCCCCGTAAAAAGGGTGGAATACGCTCTTCAACAGAAGCAGTACATAGCACTTTTGTGTCACCAAACTCGACCAGTACGGAGCCTTCCGCATGTTTTGTGTAATTGCGGGTGATGGTGATCTCACGAAGTTGATCAGGTTGTCGGCCACTTGGACGCATCTGTTCTATCCTTTACTAAAAATACGATGATTATACTGATGCATCTCAATTCCCGCGTGCTTTTTACCTTTGGTTTTCGTTAATATGGGGGCTTAATAGCTATAGGAAAACCATTGTGATACGAAGCATGACCGCCTTTGCCCGCCATGAGCAAGTAACTGAACTCGGCACTCTGATCTGGGAAGTCAGATCGGTTAATCATCGTTATTTAGAACTCGCTTTGCGACTGGAAGAATCATTTCGACCTCTGGAAATGGACATCCGCAAAATTTTTGCCGAGCGTATGGCACGTGGCAAGATCGAAGCTAGCCTGCGATATCATCCTTCCCAACAGCAAAACGCATTACATATCGATGAGAACCTGGCGCAATCAGTGATAGATGCCTGTGAGCAATTAACCCAAATGGCCAAACAAGCTTTGCCGATTGATCCTTTGCGACTGTTGCAATGGCCTGGTGTGGCAGATAGTGAACAGGTCGATTTAACCGCACTGAAGCAACAGGCCATGGATGCTCTTGATATGACGCTTGCAGACTTTATCAGTGGCAGAGAAAGAGAAGGGCAGGCCTTGGCTGATATGATCCTGCAGCGTTGTGAAGAAATATTGCAAATTGCTGAAGCGGTGAAACTTCGTATGCCCGAGATTCTCGAACAACAACGGCAACGTCTGTTACAAAAAGCTGCTGAACTGGAAGTGACTCTGGAACCGGAACGACTGGAACAGGAAATTGTGTTGATCGCCCAGAAAAGCGATGTGGCTGAAGAGCTGGATCGCTTACAAAGTCATGTAGATGAGGTCAAACGTGTACTGCAGCGTGATGAACCTGTCGGTCGCAGGCTCGACTTTCTGATGCAGGAGCTTAATCGAGAAGCCAATACCCTCGGTTCGAAATCCATTGATACCGACACCACACGTTATTCAGTTGATCTGAAAGTACTAATAGAACAGATGCGAGAACAAATCCAGAATATTGAATGATTCACAATGTGAACGAACTCTCCTGGCAGTTAACTGGCCGCCAGGGTTTTTGTCATTGTTGGATTAATAGCATTATCCCCCCCTAAAGAAACCATGCTTTCGGCCGTTACGGACGTGTATCTTCAGAACGCTCATGATGAGGTTTTGCCTGCAAAAGGGCTCAAAGGGATGAATGAAACGAGCACCTGTTCTATGAGCATCGAATGAAAAAAATAACTGTTTGCTTCCTGGGTCTTTTTGCTGGCACCAGCCATGCTACGAATGGTATCAATCTGATTGGATTTGGCGCCGAATCTACATTAATGGCTGGGGCAGATATTGCTGTGGCACGTGATACCACTGCGCTCAATACCAATCCGGCCGGACTGACTCAAATTAAAACCAAACGTTTTGATGCGTATGGTTCATTACTGCGGATTACTGATTTGTCGCATGAAGATCAGTTTGGTAATGATAGACATGCAAGTAACCTCTATACCGGATTAGGCGGCATGGGGTATGCACAAAAACTGGAAAATGTGGCATGTACGGTGGGGGGCGGACTGTTTGCACAAGGCGGTTCTGGTGGCGTATTTGAAAATATGCAAACCGCTTTTGCAACAGAGGATGAATACTCGGGTTTGTTTGCTGTGGGCAAACTTACCGGTGGCGTAGGCTGTGAAGTCAATGATAAATGGTCAGTCGGCGGCAGTTTTGGCCTGGTCTATGCGCAGGCTGAACAGAAGATCTTCCCTGATACCTCAGCACCGCCTGCATTTGCGGGAATTGAGATAGACGACGCGACCAGTTTACGCACCAGCTTTAAATTGGGTATTCAGTATCGGGCAACTCCCAAGCTTACGCTGGCAGCCAGTTATACCGGTAAAACAGAGCTGCCGTTAACCGATGGTGAACTTAAACTTAATATGACAGGTGCTGGTCTGGGGGTAGTCAAGTACGATGATGTTTCGTTGAAAGGTCTGGCCTTGCCTGAAGAAATCGGGGTGGGCGCCGCCTATCAGATGAATGAAAAACTGTTACTTTCGTTAAAAGTTAACTGGTTGAACTGGTCTGACGCGATGAAAAAAACCGAGTTACGAGCGACCGATCCCTCTGTTGCCGGTTTACCGGATATTAACAGTACCTCAACTATGAACTGGAATAACCAACTGGTGTTTGCCACGGGCATGGCCTATCGCTATAACGACAAACTGACGTTATATAGCGGCTATAACTATGGGAAAAACCCGATCCCAAAAGAACATACCAATCCTGTTGTGGCGGGG
>NZ_DFTU01000036.1:55343-55747 GCF_002379485.1 Methylophaga sp. UBA4204
CCAATCCTGTTGTGGCGGGGATCTTTGATCATCACCTCACTTTTGGCGGCAGTTATCAATACAATTCAGAATGGATTATTTATGGTGGTATTGAATACGATTTCCGTAAAAAAGTGGATTACACCAATAGCGAGCTGCCGTTTGGTAACGATTCACAATTGCGTAATGAAGCCGTATGGCTGCATATGATGGTCAGCCGACAATGGTAATTGTTCGCTGGTTATTCACCATTATGCAGCGTTAATTCTGCTCAGAGTGATAGCAGCCAAAATGCTTATGATGTCTTTAAGCCCATTGGCGGTTATCGTTGGTGCGTTTTTGGTGATACATACGTTCGTCAGCCAAAATTCTCAATTCATTTATATTGATGGTTTCGACCATATTAGCTGAACCATGACTGACAC
>NZ_DFTU01000036.1:55912-69827 GCF_002379485.1 Methylophaga sp. UBA4204
CCACCGGCTTTTTCAAATCCGTTCTGTCGCATGTATTGTATGGTTTGTGAGATTACTTCTCTGATATTTTCTGCGTAGGTAATACTGTCGCTGGTGATGGCAAATTCATCACCTCCCATCCGGTGAAGTACGCCGAGATCCCCAAGTTTCGCTGACAGGACTCTGGCAAACATCTGCAGCATTTCATCACCTTTTTGGTGCCCATAGGTGTCGTTATAAAGCTTGAGGTTATCCATATCCAACAGCGTTAACATACCGTCAGCCGGTAACTCTTCCATGGAAATATCCAGGGCATAACGATTGGGCAGGCCTGTAAGTGCATCATGATGGGCAATTTGCAAACTCTGCTGGACCAGCACCAGATTATGTTCTTTTTCCCGGTAAACCTCGGCAAACTGATATCCCAGAACCAGACCGATAAGTAATACTTCAACCGTGACGGCTAACAAGCCGATATGCTCGATATAGATGGTGTATACACCATCCAGATCCTTGCTGGAAATTGCTATCGAGCCAATCACAAAAAAAGCAGCGATTGCCACCAGATAAAAATAGGCAATTTTATAGCCTTCAAATGCTCTTACCAGAGCCGCAATCAATGCATAGAGCATCATCAGACCAACACCATAACGGGCGCATTCTATGATCAGATTTTTATTGAAAATGGCCACAACGAATAATACTGCCAGCATCATTAAAAACAGTTTTGCCAGCTTATCCAGCCTGGGATGCGTTTCGGGGTGGATCTGTAATAAATGCTTGGCAAACAGAATGTAGGCAAAGTTACTCAGCAGAATGGGACCGCCGACAAAGTAAAACCAGTGGATATTGAACAGATCCGGGGTAATTAACAGCGCCGTACCGTTGTAGAGCACATTCATCATGATAAAAAAGGTGTACATGATTTCGGTGGTACGCCGTCTGACCAAAGCCAGAATGGTGTAATACACGCCAAGACTTATCAGAATGCCCATACTGACCAGGGTAATAACAGTGCCCCATTTTATGGCTTCACGATAATGCGGCAAGCTGTCCCAATAAGGCTGAGGCTGGGCAATAAAATAGGGTGAAACCAGTTGGGTGGTGAGCTGATACTGACCCGGAGGCAATCTGAATTCGCGTCCATGACGCATAAAAAAAGTGTTTTTGACCTCTGATTCGATTCCACCCCGGGCTTCTGCAATGAAATTACCTGAAATGTCAGTTATATAGTGATGAAAATGTCCTAATACGCTGCCATTTTTAAAATCAATAACGATTGTTTCATCAGCATCAGTGATATCAAATACGGATTGAAAGACGTAATGCCCGCCAGTTAAAGACGGAGCATTGACAGTGGTTTCAGGCGGATCTGGAAAGATCCAGTTGGCACTGACTTCATACCACTGACCAACAAATGATTGTTGTGCAAAACTGGTAATGGGAAGAAGAAAAAGAACAAAACATAATGCATATCTGAGCAGATACAATGATCGATCCGCCCCAAATTGCTGAAGCAGCAGCATGTTCAGTTAATTTCCATACTGAAAAGCTCCATTATTTTCATATGATTACGTATCTTTATTATTATTGGCAATTAGCAGGGAATTTAGCATATTTACCTTGTGATTGTAACAATAAGATAGCGCAAGTATCAGGTGTGGGGTGGGGGGTAACAACACCTTCCAGGTAGAAGTTCTTTAAAAGTACGTAGGTAAATTAAGTTGTCTGCCTAATAATATTTTGAAGTAATTCTTGGGATCGAAATAGCTTCCTGACCAATCAATTAAATGCTTTTATGCTCTTTTTTTTCATTGTCTGTTTTAGTAAGAAAATTAGTTTTTTTGAATATCCATTGCTTTATCAGCCAGCTGAGAAACAGAAAGTGGTTTGCTGAGGTAAAAGCCCTGGACGCCCTGGCAGCCAATATCACTCACCGTTTGCATAGCATGCTGATTTTCAATCCCTTCAATGACGGTTTCATATCCCATTTCGTGCAACATGGTCAGTAATGCTTTTACTTTGCGACGTTTTTGCGGGTCTTTCTCGAATTGATAAATAACCGAACGATCCAGTTTTACTACTTTAACTTCACTGAGTTCCGTAATATAACCAAAGTTTGAATAACCTGAACCAAAGTCATCAATGGCGATGGAGACCCCCAGATCGGTGAGGTTTTTCAATGCCAGTTTTGCATTTTCAAAATGGGATAAAAGCGCCACTTCTGTGACCTCAATAGTCAGCCAGTCAAGTGGAGAAAGCGTTAGCAGCTTTTGCAAAAGTTCACTTTTGTCAGGGTCATGCAAACGATTTAAATGTGTCGGGTGCATATTGATGGAAATGCTGAGTTTTTCAGCTTTTTCCGGATGCTCCTTTAACCATTTTTTGCGTTGCTGAACGACCTGTTCGATGACCCACTCATCCAGTTCTGTGGTGAGTTTTGACATCTGCACAATTGGGATAAGTTCATGAGGCATAATGTGCCCCAATTCGGGGTGATGCCAACGAATCAGTGCTTCCAAGGATGCATTTACATCGGGCTCGCTGCAATGGAATATCGGCTGATAAACTAAATGTAAACCGATATCTTCCCCCTCAACCAAACCTCTTTGTAACTCGGCTTCAATCTGCAATTGCTTTCTAAGTTCATCTGAACGATCCGGGTCAACAAAGCCAAAATAGCCTTTGCCATTTTCTTTGGCACGGTACATGGCAATATCCGCATTTCGCAGCAGAATATCCGGTAAATCGCCATCTTCAGGGTAGATGGCAATACCGATACTGGAGGAAATAAATAGATTCTGGTTAGGGGTATGAAAGGGTTGTTTCATACTTTCGATGATTCGTTGTGCAAATAGTTGTGCATCAACTTCAGATTCTATGTCCTCCAGCAGAATGACAAATTCATCACCACTTATTCGAGCAAAAGTATCACTCTCACGGACCAATCTCGAAACAATATGAGTGAAATACTGCAATACATCATCACCAACAGCATGCCCTAACGAATCATTAATGCGTTTGAAATTATCCAGATCCAGAAATAACACAGCGAACTTACTTTCTTTGCGATGACTTCTGGCAACGGTGTCTTTCAGGATCTGATTAAGATGCATCCGGTTTGGCAAGCCGGTCAGTTCATCAAATAAGGCCAGTTGATGTAATTGCTGTTCACGTCGTTTTAATTCAGCAATATCGCTGGCCAATAGCACGTAGCACGCATCACCGTCATGCTGATCTTCTACACGACTGATGGAGACCATCTGGGGTTTTAATTTGTCATGGATATAAAAGCTGAGTTCGCCACGCCACGAGCCTTGTTCTGCTAACGTCTTCCATAGCTGTTTTAAAGATAATTCACTTTCTTCATCGCATCGCAGAAAGTCATTCACATTAGTCGCCAGAATTTCATCATTTTCAATATTGAGCGTAGTCAGCATTGCCTGATTGGCATACAGAATATTTTGCCGGTCATTAATCACCAGAATATTGTCCTGCGTGTTATCAAATACCGATTGTGCCAGTGACATTTGTCGATTATTTTTTATTGTCTGAGTAATGTCAGATTGCAGGCCAATAAAGTGAGTCACTTTATTATTGTGATAAACCGGTGCGATGTTGAGCTGATTCCAAAAAGTTGTTCCATCCTTACGATAATTCAATATCGTGGTTTCATAATGACGGCCTTCTTTGATCGCCTTTTTAATGGATTGAACGGCTATTTCAGGCGTGGCTTCACCCTGTAATATCAGACAACTTTGACCGATTACTTCCTCGCTTTCATAACCGGTCATTTCAGTAAAAGCACGGTTGGTATATAGAATCGGCATATTCTCAGCCAATGCATCCACAATAACGATGCTTTGCTGAGCGGCTTCCATTGCTCGCGCCTGCAGATTATTATCAATTAAGGATTGTTTCAGACGGTCATAGGTATGAATTAATTCGGTGTTATCCCAGAATAATAAAACGGCACCATTAATATTTCCCTGATTATCCATATAAGAATTAACCGATAACAGATACTGGCGTTCACCGGAAATTTGGAAATTTACGGTTTCCCCGGTTTCACGCGCTTTTTCAATCAGTTTGACCAGATCCGGCAGGTTATGGTCACTGCGTAACTGAGTGATTCGTAAACCCACATTGTCAGTATTCAAATTGAACAGTTGCTCTGCAGCGGGATTAAAGTGCGTCAGTAATAAATTGTCATCTATTACAATCAACGGGTGGGACAGGCTGTTTTGCATATTCTGCAAGTCGGCATTAAGCGTAATAATTTCATTACTTTTTACCTGCAATTCTTCATTGACGGTTGTCAGTTCTTCATTAGTTGATTGCAATTCTTCATTAGCCGTTTCCAGTTCTTCGTTAGTCGATTGCAACTCCTCATTGGCCGACTGCATTTCTTCATTAACTGATTGCAGCTCTTCGTTTGAGGTTTCCAGTTCTTCAATCACTGTCTGCAAGTGTTCCTTGGTGGAGGACAACTCCTGTTGCAATTGCACGATACGTTCATAATTTGCCGAATCGGTTTCTTCTTCAAAATTGTCATCGAGCGTCGTCTGTTCGAACCTGACCAGATATAACGCATCATTGATATCTTTGATCTGCAACGGGATGACTTCAAACATATACGCAATATCGCCCAGGCGAATATTATGACTGCGGTAAGCTTGCGTTTCATTTCTGGCCTTATAGACCAGACCTTTGATTTCCAGCTGAAATTCGCTGCGAATCATGCTCTGGATATTCAGGCTGGCACGGCCACGACCTATTTGAGTGATGGGTGAGATATCACCATAAATAAACCGTATTTCCATACTGCTATCGACGACAAACGCATTGCTAATGATGTGTTGGGTAACTGCTTTAAACACCCGTTCGTCCATGGTTTCCACATCCTTCATAACGGGCGGTTTTATCGGGGCGGATGGCTTGCTTAAAGATTGCTGTTTCACCTTGTTTCTTCGGTAAAACTCCAAACTGTTTACATTTCGACGGGAAAAGGTTCGACCGGCATTAGAATCAATATCAAACAACTCATTATTGGTTAATGATTCTGATTGTCCTAAAAACAGGAAGCCATCCTGATTCAAAGCATAATGGAAAGTGGCCTGAATCTGTTTTTGCAATTGGGCTTTCATATAGATCAGGACATTGCGACATGTCACCAGATCAAGCCGCAGAAAAGCCGGATCCTCGACCAGATTATGTTTAGCAAATAACACCATATCGCGTATTGATTTGTTGACTTCATAACCATCGCTCATGTGCGAAAAATGCCTATCCAGCCGTTGTTGGGATAATCCTTTTATGGCTGCAAGTTCATATTTCCCTTTACGGGCAATGGTTAACGCTTTGGTATCAATATCCGTGGCAAAGATCTGTGCACGATAATCGACAAGGTCATTTCCCAGAATTTCACAGAGTAAAATGGCGATGCTGTAGGCTTCTTCACCTGTTGCACAGCCAGCGACCCAAATACGGATTTCATCACCTTTACTTTTTCCTCGCAGGATTTTTCTGAGTAGTCGTTCGAGTTCATCAAAAGCGTCTGCATCACGAAAAAATGCAGTTACCGAGATCAGTAAATCCTGATACAGATAATCCAGTTCTTGTGGATACTCCTGTACATATTGTTCATATTCAATCCAGCTGGCCGTATCGGTCGCCACTAATCGCCGATGAATGCGTCGGCGCAGGGTATTATCTTTGTAATTAAAAAAGCTGACGCCAGTATGCCTGGCTAACGCTTGCAAAATAGTATCGAAAGAATCTAATTGATTATCGGTATTTTTGGGTAGCTTGCTAATGGCTTCATAATTCGCTAAACGAATCAATTCCTCAGCGATTTTGGCCACATTCAATACACGGTCAATGCATCCTGTTTCAATCGCGGTTTTGGGCATACCCTCATATTTGGCTTCATTGGGCTGTTGAGCAAACACAAAACCATCGCGCGCTTTGATTTCCCGACATCCTCGAGCGCCATCACTTCCAGTACCCGACAAAACGACACCAACAGCTCGGTCCTGATAGGCCTCAGCCAGGGAAATAAAAAGATCATTAGCCGAGGGTTTAGGCACTCCCGGTTTGCGATTGGATTGCAGAAATATTATATCGTCACTGACGGTGCCGTTATAACCCGGCGGAATGACAATGGCAGTGCCTAACATTAAGGGCATACCATGTTTGGCGTTAATGACGGGTAAGTTACTTTCGCGCGAGAGCAAATTGGCCAACAGGCTTTCATGATCAGGGGAAAGGTGTTGCGCAATGACAATACAGATACTGTCATGTTTAGGCAGGTTTTTTAATAAACTGGTTAGTGCTTCCAATCCGCCCGCTGAAGCCGCTAAACCCACGTAAAGTGGTTTTCGACTAACACTTTTAAGCATGAATGACTCCGATAGAACTGCCGATACTGTTTCCGTAATTTGGCACTGCTGATCATCGGATAGCAGGAAAAGAGGTTATCTTTGAAGGGCAGTTTTGTTGATTTTTCAGCACATTAACATTTGGCAAAACTGATAAGCCTTAACTTGAATTAACCGGGTTTTATCGGGTTAACAATCAGCAGGCTCAGATAATGTGTTTGTTATATTTCACCGGAAGACTTGATTTAATAAATTGTAGGCAAAAAAAAGCCATGCTATGCACGGCCTTAAAATTAAAATTGGTTTGGCTTAGCTGGCAAAACGCCGTCTTAAACCTAGGAAACCTATCAATGTAGGTGCAAGTAACCATAGCGCTGCTGGTAGCGGTACCGCTGACGTATTGAAATAAGCAATGTGTGATACGTCCTGACCAGTATGAGTGGTATAACTCAATTGAGTGATAGGTGAATTAAATAAGCCAACCATCGTGAAGTTCGAATATTTCATTAAAAAACCCTGGAATGCGATTCCAAGTGATGAAGAGTCAAATATATTGCCCACAGGAGGCGGTTCAATTTTTGTAAAATCAGTCACTATAAAACCGGCGCCTGCTGCATTCAAAGCTGTTTGGAGTTGACTCGCATCAACCGCATTAGGCAATGCGTCCTCAATTAAATAGCCACTAGATGCACCTGGCATATAATCAGTAATGTTCACTACAGTGGAGATCGTACCTTCATGGCCAGGAGGTCCCGCGGGAGTTAAATAGTTAACTGGATTGGTAAGTGATAATGTGGCTGCATTTACAGCAAATGACAAGGTTGCCATTCCTGCTATTACTAGTGATTTAATGTATGTATTCATAATGCACACCCCCCCTAGAAATGTGAATTATTTGTGAACTACGTCTCACAATCTAGGCCTGAATAGATTTTCTGCATATTGTACTTTGGTACAAGTTTTCGATTTTTTATGAGAAAAAGTCATGGCCTTGTGTGGGGGGACGCACTTATTAGTTTTAGCCAGGCATTGGTAATAGAGAAATAAAGCCTTTCACGAATCACGAAAAAACCAAAAAAAAGCCGTGCATTGCACGGCTTTTTTCAAAAAGATTCTTTGTTATTTTTTCAGACGACGTCTTAAGCCTAAAAGCCCCATCATTGCCGGGGCAAATAACCATAAAGCTGCCGGAACGGGCACTTCTGAAACAGACGTATTGAAATAGGCGATATGTGAAACGTCTTTTCCATTATGGGGTAAGAAATCCAGGCTGGAGATCGGCGAGTTGAACAGACCTATTAGTGTGGTTGTACCATATTTCATCAGGAAACCACTGAATGAAAGGCCCAAAGGGGCTGTATTCAAAGTGTTGCTGGCAGGACTGTTGATTTTGAAAAAATCCGTAACCACAAAACTTGAGCCGATAGCAGATAAAGCCGTTTGAACATGTGCCGCACTCATGGCGGTTGGATTAGGTTTTGGAACATAAAAACCTACTGACGCATCTGGTATGAAACTATTAATATTAAGAATCTCAGAAATAGACCCTTTAAAGCCATTGGCATTGTAGGAAGTTGTACCCGCCAAAGATAATGTTGCTGCCTGAATAGAAAAGCTAAATGATGCCGCTAATAGGACTAACAAGCTTTTAATAAAGGTAATTTTTTTCATACAGAAGTGCGCCTCCAGAGGTGCGAAAGACATAATTAAAACCTACGTTACGTAATATAAAGATAAAACTCGCCAGCGCCTATAGTACCTTGGTACTACTTCCTGTTATTTGTTGGGAATTATTCCTGAAAATCTGAAAATACCGCCAGATGGTCAGCTTCTAGCCTTATTCCAAGGTATTCACCCACCTCATGTTGATGATGACTCTGCACTAAACACAGTATGTGTTGCCCACTTTGTAGCCTCAAAGTATAGAGATAAACTGCTCCCCTGAACGCCCTGGCAACAATTTCAGCTTTTAGCGGGCTGTTATCGTCATGAATAATGTCATCCGGTCTGAGTAATAAGTTTACTTGTTGACCAGTACTCGCATTTGTCGTCATTTTGCCGCTGACAATGCCCAGCTCAGTGCTGATTTTATTATTTGCAATAATTTCGCCAGGGATCAATACACCTTGCCCGATGAAATCCGCGACAAATCGACTGCTCGGTCGGTGATACAAATCATAACCGTTACCCCACTGCAGCAATTTTCCTTGACCTAACACACCAATCTGATCGGCCATGGCAAAGGCTTCATGTTGATCATGGGTCACCATAATCGCTGTTACCCCATCGCGACGCAGTAAATGACGTACCTCCCGGGCAAGTTGTTCGCGCAAGTCGGAATCCATACTGGAAAATGGCTCGTCCAACAACAGGATATCGGGACGTGGCGCCATCGCTCGTGCCAGGGCAACACGCTGCTGCTGCCCACCGGAAAGTTGATGCGGATACTGGTTTTGGGCCCCCGTTAATTCAACTAATTCAAGTAATTCAGCTACGCGTTGCTGCTGTTGTTTTCGTGGCAGTTTTTGTAAACCAAAACCAATATTTTTGGCGACTGTCAGGTGTGGGAACAAGGCAAAGTCCTGAAACACCATACCGATATGGCGTTTTTCCGGAGGCAGGGAAAACTCAGCAACGCTGACGGTTTTACCGTGCAACACGATGCTGCCCTGCATTAATGGTTCAAATCCGGCAATAGCACGCAAGACTGAGGTTTTCCCACATCCTGACGGGCCAAGTAAGCAGGCAATTTCACCCTCTTTTAAGTGAAAGGAAATACCTTCAACGACTGGCCTGCCAGCATAACCAATGCTGATATTGTCGACGAGTAATTGTGGAAGTTGCATAGTGCTATCAGTTTTCATCAATCGCCAATTTTAACTTGCGGGATCGGGTAATGGTTTTACTTAACAGAATAACCGGAATGATGCCGGCAATCACAATAGCCAATGCTGCCGGAGCGGCTTCGGCCAAACGTTCATCAGATGCCAGTTCGTAGGCTTTTACGGCTAAGGTATTAAAATTAAAAGGACGTAAAATAAGCGTCGCGGGGAGCTCTTTTAATACATCGACAAATACCAGTAATAATGCCGTCATCAATGATGCACTTAACATCGGTATATGGATTTGTCTCAGTATCTGTAATGGTCGAAATCCAAACGAACGACCTGCTTCATCCATCGAATGGGTGATGCGTGTTAAGCCACTGTCTACGGTTTGTAATGACACAGCAAGAAAACGGGTCAGATAGGCAAATGTGACTGCGACCAATGTGCCACTCAATAATAGTCCAGTGGAATAATTAAACTGACTCCGCGCCAAATCATCAATGGTGTTATCAATCCAGGCAAAAGGAATCATCACACCAACGGCAATAACAGCGCCAGGTACGGCATACCCCATTCCTGCCACTTGAACAGCTCCGCTCACCAGTTTGCCTGGATAAAGTCGCTGGGCATAAGCCATAACAAGCGCCAGTAACAAAGCGAGTACGGCAGCAAACGCGGCAAGCGACAGGCTGTTGACCAGTAATCTTAGAAACTCTGCATCAATCACGGTATCCGCTACATGGATGGTCCAGCTAAGCAGTTGCAATGCCGGTAATAAAAAACCCAGTCCAAGGATAAACAGGCAAAACAGGAATGCCAGAAATGCCCGGCCACCGGTCAGTGGGAAACGACGCAGATCCTGATGACGACGACTGGTGTGGTGATAGCGGGCTTTACGACGGGAATAACGTTCGATCAGAACCAAGGCAAAGACAAATACCATCAGTCCAGCGGCGAGTTGAGCTGCTGCCGCAGCACTGCCCATACCGAACCAGGTTCGGAAAATGCCGGTGGTAAAAGTGCTGACGCCAAAGAATTGAACGGTACCGTAATCGGCTAAGGTTTCCATCAATGCTAATGATAAACCGGCAATGATTGCTGGACGAGCCAGCGGAAGCGCTACCTTCCAGAACGTTTTCCATGGCCCATTACCTAAGGTCCGACTGACATCCAGCACACAGATTGATTGATTCAGAAACGCCGCGCGGCTAAGCAAATAGACATAGGGATAAAGCACCAGAGTCAGCATAGCAACTGCGCCGTTTAGCGAGCGGATCTGAGGGAACCAGTAATCTCCGTATTGCCAGCCAAACCATTCACGCAGGCTGGTTTGTAACGGACCGGCAAAATCCAGCATTCCGGTATAGGTATAGGCAATGATATAGGCAGGCATTGCCGTTGGCAGCAACAAGGCCCACTCGAACACACTGCGACCTGGAAATTGACACATTGTGGTGAGCCAGGCCGTTGTGACACCGATTAACAGCGTACCCATAGCGACGCCAAGCATTAACAGCAGAGAATTACGAATATAGTCGGGAAGCACCGTACTACTTAAGTGCTGCCAGATATCACCACTGGGAACAAAAACATGCGCCAAAACCACTGCCACAGGCATTGACAGGGCCACTGCCAGTACAAAAATGAATGCCGGGTAGGGGCGAAATTGGTTTATGAAGGACATGTAATTGTAAAGTTGGCAGTTGATAGGGCAAAACTGCCAACTTTACGCATGCAATTGCTTATTGCCAACCCGCACGGTCCATCAGCCGCAACGCATCGGCGTTAAATTCACCTAATTTATCCATGTCCAGTGAATCGGCACGGAAGTCTCCCCACTGTTCAAGTACTTTGCCTCTTTCAATATCGTCTCGAACTGGATATTCACCATTGGTTTCTGCATACCATTGCTGAGCAGTATCGCTGGTCAGAAACTCCAGCAGTTCAATCGCATTTTCGCGATGTTTGGCATCTTTAATAATGCCCGCTCCGGATACATTAATATGCACACCACGGTCATCCTGATTTGGCCAGAAAACCGCTAACTTTTCTGCTGCTGCTTTTTCATCGGCATCGTTGCTGGTCAACATACCTGCCAGATAATACGTATTGGCAATAACAATATCGCACTGGCCCGCCGCTGCAGCACTGATCTGATCGCGATCTCCACCTTGTGGCGAACGGGCGAAATTGGCGACCAGTCCTTTTGCCCATTCTTCCGTTGCAGCTTGACCATTGGCCACAATCATTGAAGCAACCATTGACTGGTTATAAATGTTACTTGATGAACGAACACAGATTCGGTTGTTCCAGCGTGGTTCAACCAGCGCTTCATAGGTTGAAAGTTCTGCAGGATCGACACGATCTTTCACATACATAATAGGACGAGCACGCAGCGACAAACCAAACCAGTAACCTTCCGGATGACGATAGAAAGAGGGGATGCGTTGCTGCAGAATTTCAGAGTCAACGGGTTGTAACAAGTCTTCTTCCATAGCACGGTGTAAACGACCCGCGTCTGTGGTTAACAGCATATCGGCGGGAGTATTGCGACCTTCATTCTGCAGACGTTGCAATAGCTCATCTGCGTTACCAGTGACCAGATTGACTTTAATTCCGGTTTCTTCAGTGAATTCATCCAGTAAAGGTTTGATCAGCGATTCAATTCGGGCGGAATACAGATTGACTTCTTTTATCTCGTTTTCAGATTCATTGCTACATCCCGAGATAAACAACAGACTTAAACCCAAACAAACACTCAGAAAAATACCTGCTTTGCGCATAGAACACTCCATGGTTGATGACATTAACAATGATAATGAGATTTATTTTTGTTTGGAATAGGGGGAATTAAAGTTTTCTTGGGTTATTAACAAGAAGAATCATAATATGACGGTAGTTAGCTCGCACAGAGCCTGCTTTTAGCTTTGCAAAAAACTGGCACAAAAAAGCGTAAACCAGTATTGTTTTCACAAACGAAATTCAGGTTTCAAAACTGAAACTGCGCAATCTGCAAGGTATCAAAATGTCTGGAAGTTTATTTATTGTGGCGGCACCCTCCGGTGCAGGGAAAACCAGTCTGGTTCGAGCATTGGTCAAACAGGACCCGCATGTTCGCTTATCGGTATCCCATACAACCCGTGCTGCAAGAGCGGGAGAGGCTGACGGCGAAGATTACTTTTTTGTCAGTCAGGATATCTTCAGCAAGATGCGTGATGCAGGAGATTTTCTTGAATCCGCAACAGTATTTGATAACAGTTATGGTACTTCGGCTGCTGCAGTGCATCACCAGTTACATGCCGGAAATGATGTGATTCTGGAAATTGACTGGCAGGGGGCTCAGCAAGTAAGAAAAAACTTTCCCGACAGCAGCAGTATATTTATTTTGCCGCCATCCAAACAGGCACTTGAACAGCGTTTGAGAGGCCGCGGACAGGATGATGAAGCAACGATTTCGCGCAGAATGCGAGACGCAGAGAGTGAAATGTCACATTACGTTGAATTTGATTATCTGATTGTGAATGATGACTTTGATCATGCGCTCGCCAGCCTGACTGCGATTGTGGTCGCGAGTCGGCACAAACTGGCTGTTCAACAGTCAAATTACAGTACCTTGTTAGCGGACTTACTGGCTTAAGCTGCGTATCTCTCGTAAAATTACATCTTTTAACCACAGGACAAATTAACATGGCACGTACTACCGTTGAAGATTGCCTCGAAAATGTAGATAACCGTTTTCAATTAGTGCTGGTTGCGGCAAAACGCGCTCGTCAGATTGCCATGGGTGATGATGCAATGGTGCCGGTCGATAACGACAAACCTACTGTTCTGGCACTGCGTGAAATTGCCGCAGGTCTGGTTGATCGCACTATTCTTACTAAAACCTCAGCTCGTCAACATGCCGAAGAAAGCATGGTCAGCGATGAAGAGCTGCAAAGCGAAATCTAATTTACCGTGAGTGCAAAACCATCTGTTGCGTCTGAACTTGACTTCATCCAGGAGTCCGAGCCCAAACTCACGATAGATGATCTGTGTTTTGCCACTTCAAATTATTTAGAAAACAATCAGGTCGAGTCGATTCGGCGAGCTTATCACTTTGCCGAGCAATGCCATGAAGGGCAGACCCGACGCAGTGGTGAGCGCTATATCACGCATCCGCTAGCGGTAGCGCATGTACTGGCGATGATGCATATGGATTATGAATGCATCATGGCCGGTTTGCTGCACGACGTTATCGAAGACACGGAAATGTCCAAACGTGACGTAATCGCCGAATTTGGTGAACCCGTTGCCGAGCTGGTAGAAGGTGTCACCAAGCTGGCGCAGGCGGCATTTGAAACCAGACAACACGCCCAGGCTGAAAATCTGCGAAAAATGTTGCTGGCGATGTCCCGTGATATACGGGTTATTATCGTCAAGCTTGCTGATCGTTTGCACAATATGCGTACTCTGGGTCACCTGCGACCGGAAAAACGCCGCCGCATTGCCCATGAAACCCTCGAAATCTATGCTCCTATTGCCCAGCGTCTGGGAATGAATCTGATGCGCTGTGAACTGGAAGATCTTGGCTTTCACGTTCTTTACCCTATTCGTTATCGTGTGTTGGGTGACGCCGTGCGTAAAGCGCGGGGCAATCGCAAGGAAATCGTCAGCCAAATCACCGCTTCCATCCTCAATAGAATGGAGCAGGAAGGCCTTAGCGCCGATATTCAGGGCCGCGAGAAAAAT
>NZ_DFTU01000036.1:69914-71353 GCF_002379485.1 Methylophaga sp. UBA4204
CGCGAGAAAAATCTCTATAGCATTTACAAAAAAATGGTTAGCAAACAGCTATCATTTTCTGAAGTCATGGATGTGTATGCCTTCAGGATTATTGTCGACGACGTGGATGCCTGTTATCGAATGCTGGGTGTAGTGCATAACTTATACAAACCAGTGCAGGGTAAATTCAAAGACTATATAGCGATTCCCAAAGCGAATGGTTATCAATCATTGCATACCGTTTTATTTGGTCCCTATGGTGTTCCGATAGAAGTCCAGATCCGTTCTCGCGATATGGATCAATTGGCTGAAGCGGGTGTGGCCGCTCATTGGCTTTATAAAACCGGTGAAGTTGCTGGCAATACGCTGGCGCACCGTAAAGCCAGGCAATGGTTGCATGGCATTCTGGAAATGCAGAAAAGCTCCGGTGACTCGATGGAGTTTCTGGAAAATCTACGTATCGATTTATTCCCTGATGAGATTTATGTTTCAACGCCAAAAGGAGAGATCCTCACCTTACCGAGAGGATCCTCAGCAGTGGATTTTGCCTATGCAGTTCATTCTGATGTCGGTAACAGTTGCGTAGCAGCCAGAGTTGGCCGCCATCTGGTGCCATTAAGTTCACCACTGGAAACCGGCCAGTCAGTTGAAATCATTACCTCGCCGACCTCGCATCCTAATCCGGCCTGGCTTAATTTTGTCGTGACGCCAAAAGCGCGGACCAATATTCGTAATTACCTCAAGCATCTGCAAGGCGAAGAGGCAATTCAGCTTGGATTACGACTGCTGAACAAACATCTGACAGCCTTTTCAACAGCATTGGAAAATATTCCCACCAAGCGAATTACGGCACTTTTGAAAGAGTATGAGCTGGAAAACTTTGATGAATTATTGAGCGATCTGGGTCTGGGCAACATATCTGCCTTACTGGTCGCACAAAAATTGTTACAGGAAGAAACTCCTGATAAAGAGCCACAGGCACTGCTGATTGCCGGAACTGAGGGCATGGTTGTGAATTTTGCTCGCTGCTGCCATCCGATTCCGGGTGATCCAATCCACGGATTTGTCAGTGCCGGACGCGGTATCATTATTCATCAGCGAAGCTGTAAAAATACTACTCATTTACGTGAGCAGAATGAAAAGTGGCTGGATGTTGCCTGGGCAAAAGAGATCAATCGTGATTTCCCTGTAGATTTGATGATGCATTTGCGTAATCAACGTGGTGCACTGGCGACAATTGCTTCGGTGATTTCTGAAGCTGAATCGAATATTGATAATGTTATCGTTGATGAGCGCGATGGTGGCTATACCAATCTGCGACTGACAATTGAAGTCACTGATCGTCAGCATCTTGCTCGCATTATCCGCCGTTTACGCCAACTGGAAATGGTCGAACGGATTAACCGTATTAATAACTGATTTGTTTAATCTGTCGTCTTCAATGATGACTTAGCCGGAGT
>NZ_DFTU01000036.1:71425-77363 GCF_002379485.1 Methylophaga sp. UBA4204
GACTTAGCCGGAGTTTTTATGTCCCGAGAAATTATCCATACCAGCAATGCTCCTGAAGCTATTGGTACCTATTCACAAGCCGTAAAAGTTGGTGATGTTGTTTATCTTTCTGGTCAAATCCCACTGGTACCGGAAACCATGACAGTGATTGAAGGCGATTTCGCTACTCAGGTTCGCCGGGTATTTGATAACTTGTCAGCGGTTGCTGCGGCATCAGGTGGCAGTTTGCAGGATGTGGTTAAACTGAATATTTATCTCACCGATTTAGCCCATTTCGGCACCGTCAATGAAATCATGGCCGATTACTTCCAGCAGCCCTATCCAGCTCGTGCAGCAATTGGCGTAGCCTCTTTACCCAAAGATGTGCCGGTAGAAATGGATGCTATTTTGCATCTAGGCGCTTAAACCCGACTATATTAGTGGCCGTAGCAGGTGACTGAACTGGCCATAACTGATCCGGTCACCTCACTGAAAGGTGTCGGTGAAAAACTGGCTGAAAAGCTGGAGAAACTGGGGATCCGCTATATTCAGGATCTCCTGTTTCATCTGCCTCTGCGTTACCAGGACCGCACGCGTTTAATGCCAATTGGCAGTTTGCGACCACAACAGGAAAAACTGATTGAAGGGGTTATTCAGCTCAGTCAGGTTAAGTTCGGTCGGCGTCGTTCATTGCTATGCCATGTCAGTGATGGCACCGGTGCACTGGTATTACGCTTCTTTCATTTTTCCAAAACCCAGCAACAGCAACTCGCTCGTGGGCAACGTATTCGTTGCTTTGGCGAAGTGCGCAGTGGTCCATCAGCGCTAGAAATGGTGCATCCTGAATATCAGATAATTCAGGGTGAGGCGCCATTTGCTGTGGATGAAGTCTTAACGCCGGTGTATCCGACAACAGAAGGGCTGCATCAATTATCTTGGCGGAAACTGTTGAATCAGGCAATCAAATTGCTGGAACAGCAAGCCATGCCATCCTATTTACCAGAAGCATTGTTAGATCCCAGAGTGGCTCATTTTGATCTGACGCAAGCCTTGAAATACGTTCACTTACCTCCGCCCGATAGTGATGTCGGTCAGTTAATCGCTCGTGAACATCCGGCACAGAAACGCCTGGCATTTGAAGAATTACTGGCTCAGCAGCTCAGTATGCGTCAAATCCGCTATCGCACTCAGCAACATACAGCGCCTATGTTTGAAGCCGATAGTTTCAGTGAAACGTTTTTACAACGGCTACCATTCCCGTTAACCGGTGCTCAGCAACGGGTTATCACAGAGATCCGTAACGACCTGCAACAGAATATTCCGATGCAGCGGCTGGTGCAGGGGGATGTCGGATCAGGTAAAACAGTGGTAGCTGCTTTATCAGCATTAATGGCAGTATCAAGTGGCTATCAGGCAGTGATGATGGCGCCCACCGAATTACTCGCAGAGCAACATTATCAGACCTTTCGTAATTGGCTTGAGCCGTTAGGCATCGAGGTTGGCTGGTGTGCTGGCAAGCAAACAACAGCACAGCGTCGACAGGTTATTGCTGCGCTGGCTGCAGGCGAAATCAATATTGCCGTTGGCACCCATGCGTTATTTCAGGATGAAGTGACGTTTAATCGGTTGGGTCTGGTGATAATTGATGAGCAGCACCGGTTTGGCGTGCATCAGCGTATGGCGCTACGCGATAAAGGTAAAGCGGTGGATATCCTGCCACATCAATTGGTGATGACCGCTACCCCTATTCCCCGAACATTAGCAATGACAGCATATGCTGATTTGAATGTATCAATAATTGATGAACTGCCGCCTGGCAGGCAACCGGTAACCACCGTGGTGGTGGCCGATAACCGTCGCCAGGAAGTAATTGAGCGCATTCATGTGGCCTGTCAGCAAAAACGTCAGGTTTACTGGGTATGCACCTTGATTGAAGAGTCTGAGCATTTACAATGTCAGGCAGCGGAAGATACTGCTGAACAATTGCAACAGGCGTTGCCTGACTTACGGATTGCACTGGTGCATGGCCGAATGAAGTCAGCTGAAAAAGAACAGGTGATGCAGGCGTTCAAACAGGGTGAAATTGATTTGCTGGTGGCGACTACGGTGATTGAAGTTGGGGTTGATGTGCCCAATGCCAGTTTAATGGTGATTGAAAATGCTGAACGTCTGGGGCTGGCACAATTACATCAATTACGTGGCCGGGTAGGGCGTGGCACGGTGCAGAGTCATTGTGTGTTGATGTACCATCCTCCGCTGTCGGAAAATGGTTTGGCACGGCTGGCCTGTTTACGCGAAAGCAATGACGGATTTGTTATTGCCCAGCGCGATTTGGAAATTCGTGGTCCTGGCGAAGTGTTGGGAACAAGGCAGACCGGTTTGCCCCAGTTTCGGGTGGCCGATTTACTGGCTGATCAGGATTTGTTGCCAGCGGTCAGCAAAGCGGCTGAGACTTTAATAAAGCACTATCCGGAAAACGTCACACCTTTAATTCAACGCTGGTTTGGTACCAAACTGAACTTCGGACAAGTATGAGTCACCAGAATCAATGTTAAAAAGCCAAACACACTGGCATCCCGCGCCAACTGCAAAACTACCAGGCGAACTGGCTGGATGGTTAACGGACAAAGGATCGTTAACGCTGCGTCTGCAACAGACCAGTCAGCAGCAATTCAAAGTGGATCTGCAGCAAACCGGTTGGCAAAAACCTCTGACAGAAGAAGCTTTGAAGCTTGAACAGCCGTTATATGAACATGCCTATTGCCGAGAGGTGATATTACGCGATGGTGATCAGCCACGCGTATTTGCCCGCACCATTGTGCCGCGCGCCAGTTATCAGGCATTGCAGGCACACCTGCATATTCATCACCTGGGTAATCGCTCTCTGGGTGAAATCTTGTTTACTGACCCGGCGATTAAACGCGGCCCACTTGAAGTGGCCAGTCTGCGTTCAGGACAAAGCCTGTTTGAATTGGCAAAACACAGCAGTAATGAACTCAACGATAGTTCAATAATGTGGGCAAGACGGTCATGTTTTTATTTTGCTGAGAATAGTTTACTGGTCTGTGAAATATTTTTACCGAATCAGGACTGGTCTTGATGACAAATTTAGCCACACAACTACGCCCTTACTGGCAATTAACCAGAATGAATCGGCCTATTGGCATTTTATTGTTGCTCTGGCCCACCTTGACAGCATTATGGATTGCCGCTGGTGGCCTGCCGGATATTAAGATACTGCTGATTTTCATCGCTGGTGTTGTGCTGATGCGTGCGGCTGGCTGTGCAATTAATGATTTTGCCGACAGGCATATTGATGGTCAGGTGTGGCGTACTGAGAATCGTCCGCTGGCAACCGGTGCATTATCGGCAAAACAGGCAGTACTGACGTTTGTGGTATTAGCCTTATTCGCGTTTATGCTGGTGTTGTTGCTTAATACTTTCACGATAGCACTATCGCTGGTGGCGGTATTACTGGCCGCGGTCTATCCGTTTATGAAACGTTTTACCTACCTGCCGCAGCTGGTATTAGGCATGGCATTTGGCTGGGCCATTCCGATGGCATTTGCGGCCCAGACCAACGCATTGCCGGCTATTGTCTGGTGGTTGTTTGTGGCCAATATTATCTGGACAACAATGTATGACACCTTCTATGCCATGGCCGACCGTGAGGATGATCTGCAAGCAGGTGTGAAATCCACTGCCATTCTGTTTGGACAGAAAGATTTATTAATACAAGGTATGTTACAAATCGGGTATCTGTTGATCCTGTTGTTCATTGGATTGCAGTTGCAGTTTGGAATGCTGTTTTATATTGGGTTAGCAATCGCTGCGGTGTTATTTGTTTACCAGTTATGGCTTAGTAAAGATCGTGAACGCCATGCCTGTTTAAAAGCCTTTCTGAACAATAATTGGGTGGGAGCAGTTATTTTTATCAGCATCGTTTTGCATTACAGCCTGAGCTGACATGGCAAGATATTTATCTTCTGTTTTTTTACTGTTTTGGCTAATTGGTACCGTAAGCGCCACAGAAATTTATCAGTGGACAGATGACCATGGACGACAGATATTTTCTGATCAACCTGCAGATCCAGCAGCGGAAACCGTTGAGTTAACCCCCAGCTCAAATCGCTATTTATTTAATGTTAAACGGGTCTATGACGGCGATACTTTGGTTTTGGAAAATAATCAGCGGGTCAGATTACTCAGTATAAATACCCCGGAAATAAGTTCTCGTTATCGCGAAGCCGAACCAGGCGGCATTGAAGCGAGGGATTGGTTAAAAAAACAGTTATCAGAAAACCAGGTCTATCTGCAGTACGATACCGAAAAACGCGATCGTTATGATCGGTTGCTCGCGTATGCATGGACACCGGACGGTGACTTTATCAATGAAAAATTGTTACAAAAGGGATTGGCTGCACTGACTCTAAAGCCCCCTAATCTGCAGTATGCAGATCAATTGATTGCCGCCCAACGACAGGCAATAAAACAACAGCAGGGTATCTGGGGAGATAAACATTATCAGCCCCGCAAAGTCTCCAGTCTCACTGAAACAGCCTATCTTGGCTGGCAACGATGGCTTCTAACTGCTAAATCACGCTCACAGACCAGGGATTATTGGATATTAAAAGTTAATGACAAAGCGAGTCTGAGGATAGCGAAGAAACAGCAGGATTTGTTCCCGCCATTGGGGTCGTATTTGAATAAGTCACTGGAAGTCCGTGGCTGGATGTCCAAACGAGGAGATCAATATAGTCTGTTTGTGCAGCATCCCAGCGCCATCACGTTATTGGATTAAGTTTTTATTCTATTTCGCTTAACAATTTTTCCATGATGTCGTTCATCGCCACCATACCAACCAAATCATTGTTATGAACTACCAGGAGTCGTTTCACCCGATGCGTTGTCATCAACGTGGCAACGTGTTGAATCGCTAATTCTTCCCCAACGGCTATAACCGGTTTGGCGCAGATGTCATACACATTCAGCAAATCAATATCGCCTTCCTCAGCAATAACCGTTTTCAGAATATCCGAGTAGGTAATTAACCCAAAGGCATCGTGTTGATTCTGCTTATCCACGACCAGCGATTTTATTTTATGGCGCTTCATCAGGCTTAATGCTTCACGCATTTTGGCAAAGGGTGAAATGGTGACTACATCAGTAATCATGACATCTTTAACTAATCGCATTGGTGGCATCCTTGAGGGTTAGAAAGAATCTCGTAAATGTTGCTGGAATTGTTCAACCTGAGAGGTATCGATACCTGCCAGATGCTCCAATGGCAGAGTAAATACCAGACCTTTGGAGTCCTGATTATCCGGCATCAGAATTTTTTGAATGGCTTTGAGCACCTGTAATGACAGGCCTTTTTCCAATACCATCAGCAACACACTTTGACTGCCATCGTAACTCAGACCAAAAAAGGTTTTTTTGACGTTATTACTGATTCCCCGGGCTGACATGACGGTTATGCCACCGGCACCGAGATCCTTGGCGGTATCAATCGCAGCCTGTTCATTTTCTTCGGGAACAATTGCAACAAGAACAGAAAACTTCATGGGTTTACCCTTTGCAATGACGTCATGAAATGCATCGTAATAGCATAGAGCATGACGGTAATGATTGGAAAGATTGAGGCAAAGGCTATTAAGCCAAAGCCATCCATCAGAATGTTTCGACCTTCAATATGGGTTGCAAGGCCGATACCCAGTGCCGTCACCAAAGGCACTGTGACTTCTGAGGTTGTCACACCACCTAAGTCATATGCCAGCGGCACAATATATTTGGGGGCGATTAAGGTGAGTACGATAACGATTAAATATCCGCCGATAATATAATGGTGAATTGAGTCGCCGGATATAATACGGTGGACGCCGATAGTGATGCCTACTGCCACACCCACTGCCACCAGAAGCCTGATGACGTTACCATTTATCCTTCCCGAAGCGGCTTC
>NZ_DFTU01000036.1:77441-84236 GCF_002379485.1 Methylophaga sp. UBA4204
ATCCTTCCCGAAGCGGCTTCTTCTGCCTGTTGGCCGATAGCAATCAAGGCGGGTTCCGCCATGGTAGTCGCAAAACCAATCGCAAAAGCGAACAGATAGACATAGACAATATGCTGATTTTTTATCAGTTGTTCAGCCATGCTGCTACCGATGGGGAATAACCCCATTTTTAAGCCTACAACAAATGCATACAACCCGAATAACACCATGGCAAAACCTAAAATCACTTTGCGTGGGTTCGTTAACGGTCGTTTTAACACCAGATACTGGAAAAACAGGATAGTGATAATGATAGGAAGCACATCTCCCATCATCCCCAACAAATCCATCAGCATGGCCATCGGGCCAGAGATTGCTTCTTTCTGCGCCGTGTTGATACTGAGATCTGCTGCGGGAGCAGTTTCAGACCCACTGAAGACGACAATCCCATACAGCTGAACTGTTATCATCGGTACCATCACTGCCATGGCTACAATACCAAAGCCATCAATAAGTGGGTTACGGCCACGAATGGATGAGGCTAAACCAATACCTAAGGCTGCTATCAATGGAACAGTCACAATATTGGTGGTAACACCGCCTGAATCATAAGCCAGTCCGACGATTTCAGCCGGTGTGAAAAATGTGATCACCACGACAATCAGGTAACCAATAATCATGAACCAGTGTAGCGGGTAACCAAACAGGATTCGAAATACACCGAGGGCAACCACAAAGCCAACAGAAACGGCCACCAGAAAGCGTAGGATCAATGCATCGATTCGGCCTTCACTGATCTCCTGAGCTTGTTCGGCCACGGCAATTAACGCCGGTTCGGCAATCACCGCCGAAAAGCCTAATGCAAAACCAAATGCGAGCAAAATCGATAACGAACCCCGTCGAGTAAACTGATTAGAGAGACTTTTACCGACCGGAAAGATACTTAATTCAAGGCCCCGCAGAAATAGGGCGACTCCGATGGCAACGACAAACAGACCGAGACTGATGCTCAGACTGTTTTCCGGGACGCGTTGCAATACAAAAGCTTGAAAAATAACCACAACGACAACGATTGGCAGCAAGTTTTTCAACGCGTGTAAAAATGCAGCTGAAAAAGCTTTCAGTTGATTCACTGTGGCCTCTTTATTGTCGGTTAAAGGTTACGGGCTTCAGTATTTTCAGGCCTCAGCGCTGACTTTTACCTGATTGCGTCCGGATAGTTTGGCGCCATACACAGCCTGATCAGCTGATTGTAACAGACGCTTGACGGTCATTTTACTGCCTGGCTCCAGAGTAGAAACACCCACCGACAGGGTGACCTGTAATGTCTTGCCTGTTGGCGAGGTGAAATGGGTTTCAGCCACGGTTTTTCGCATACGTTCTGCAATATCTGCCGCCACAGAACGCGTTGCATCGGCCAGTAAAACGACAAATTCTTCCCCTCCATAACGTGCCAGTACATCGCCTTGTCGTAAACTGTCATTGAGCAGCTGTGCAACATGTTTGAGTACCTGATCGCCTGTCTGATGGCCATGACTGTCGTTGATGCGTTTAAAGTAGTCCAGATCGACAAACAAACAGGACAAGGGGGTGGCATTCCGATTAGCGCGGCTGAATTCTTCAATGATGCGTTGATCGAAAAAGCGGCGGTTATTTACCCCGGTAAGCGGATCTCGTAAGCCAACCAGTTTCACTTCCTCATGTAGCCGGGCATTTTCGATACAGGCTGATACTACCGCCGCCAGATGTTGCAAAAACTGCGTCCCGATGTTGGATTGAAAGCGATTAGGGTTTCGGCTGCCCAGATTGAGACTGCCTATCAATTGATTTTGACGAATCAGAGGGAGTAACGCGACGGAGCCTAATTCATTATAGGAGGGAAACAGTTGCTGGTGTTGATGAGAAGAAAATCTGGTGAGCCGGGGTATCCGTCGTAAACTGAAAAACTGTTCCAGACGTTGTACAGACTCAGTAAACAATAAATTTTTCTGCCAAAGTTCGGTTTCCGATAACGAATCCAGCAGGCGTTGGAATTCATATTCCGGATCATGCAGCATCAAAGTGACTGCCGTCAGTTGAAAACGATGTTTATGTTCTTCCAGGATCAGTTTCAGTAACGGTTCTAAACCGCTGCTGTTGAGCAAGCTTAATTCATATTGCTGAAAGTTGAGCTGTTTTCGCTCATTACTTTTGGCAATACGAATCAGATCATCCAAACGATCTTGAAGCGTCGTCACGTCTTTTTGAGGCATGCAACAGCCTTGAGCACTGAAATTATGTGTGGTGGCCCTAATAATGGCGCATTGCGCGGGCAATTGTCCATACTTCTACTGTATCGACACCATTTTGCTGCAAACAGCGAGTTGCTTCTGCTACGGTATGTCCCGTGGTATAGACATCATCTATCAATGCCACATGGTTATATGATGTCGCCATTCTTATAGCAAAAGCTTGTTTCAAATTACGTTTGCGTTGTTTGCCACTCAAGCCTGTTTGGGGAGAAGTATTGCGCTGTCGAATAAAACTGGTTTTATCCACCGCAATATCAAGCTGATTTCCCAGAGCGTCCGCTAACTGAGCAGACTGATTATATCCACGACTGCGCATGCGGCTTGGATGTAAAGGAATGGGAATCAGCACTTCGGGTAAAGCATTATTCCGTTGTCTGGTTTTATCAGCCAGCAGCCTGGCATATAGTTTGGTAAAGACCAGTTGCTGATGATATTTGAATGCAGCAATGCAATGATTGACAGGCGTTTCATAACGAAATAATGCCAGACTCAATTGCTGAGGTGGGGGTTGCTGCAGGCATTGTCCGCAAATTCCTGCCTCATTCAGTGGCAGTGCACATCGCTGACAACAATGGCCCAACCATGGCAGGTCGTTGATACAAGCTTTGCAAAGTGCATCCTGCTGACTAAACTCGCCACAGAGGAAGCAGGGAATCGGTAACAGTTTGCTGTATAATTCCGCCAAACGATGCGTCAATACGGCACTAAAGTTTCTGGCCATCATGTTATTAATCCATTAAATCTGATGAAGAAGCCCATGACTGAAAATATAGCAGAAAAGACCGCACCGCTTCGCCATGACTGGCAGCAGGCGGAAATTGAAGCCTTGTTTGATTTGCCATTTGCGGATCTGATGTACAAAGCTCAAACCATTCACCGGCAGAATTTTGATGCCAATGCTGTGCAAATCAGTACATTGTTAAGCATCAAAACGGGTGGCTGTGCTGAGGATTGTGGTTACTGTCCCCAAAGCGCACATCATCCATCGGCAGTAAAAGCTGAACCGTTAATGCCTCTGGATAAAGTACTTGAATCCGCTGCTCAGGCTAAATCCACTGGGGCCAGCCGTTTTTGTATGGGTGCCGCCTGGCGTAACCTGAAAGATCGTGATGTAGATCGTGTCGTCGCGATGATTGAAGGCGTTAAAGATATGGGGCTGGAAACCTGTGTCACGCTGGGCATGCTGGAAAATCATCAGGCCAAACGTCTGAAAGATGCCGGTCTGGATTATTACAATCATAATCTTGATACCTCTCCGGAATTCTATGGTGAAATCATCTCTACCCGTACTTATCAGGATCGTCTGGATACCTTAAGTCACGTTCGCGAAGCGGGTATTCATGTCTGCAGTGGCGGCATTGTCGGCATGGGTGAAAGCCGTAAGGATCGGGCCGGTCTGTTAATCAGTCTGGCCAATTTGCCAAGCCATCCTGAGAGCGTACCAATTAATCTATTGGTTCAAGTCGAAGGCACACCACTTGATGGCATCAACAACCTGGATCCATTTGAATTTGTTCGTACCATCGCGGTAGCGCGAATTATGATGCCACAGTCTTTTGTCAGACTTTCAGCCGGCCGTGAAAACATGACCGATGAATTACAGGCAATGAGCTTCCTGGCTGGTGCCAATTCGATTTTCTATGGTGAAAAACTGCTGACGACAGACAATCCGGATACTGACCATGATCAGCGTCTATTCAATCGTCTGGGTATTACACCGTTACAGGTCGGACAGCAACAATCGGAAGATAAACACTGTTCAGCGGCCTGAAGGTTAAATTAAAGATAATGCTCTGTGTGATGCTATCGCACAGAGCATTTCTGTTAATAAAGTCTGTCGGTTCCATCGCTCAAGATTACTGATTTCTCGAGGCGCTTTAGTGTCACAACTTCCCTGGCATTCACAACTCCAACAAACATTAACCGATCGTAAAGCCGCCGGCTTGTATCGTCGCACACGGTTGCGTGATGGTGAACAGGGCGTTGAGGTCGTGTTGGATGGTCGTAAAATGCTGTCTTTCAGCAGCAATGATTACCTGGGACTTGCTGCACATCCAGCATTAAAAAAGGCCTTTATCGACTCGCTGGAGCAGGAAGGCGTCGGCAGTGGCGCAGCGCATTTACTAACCGGTCACAGCCGTTATCATCATCAGCTTGAAGAAGCCCTGGCAGAATTTACTGGCCAGCAACGCGTTCTTTTGTTTTCCACCGGTTATATGGCCAATATGGGCGCGATTACCGCGCTGGTCGGACAGGGTGATGGGGTATTTGAAGACCGCTTAAATCACGCCAGTTTGCTCGATGCAGGTTTATTAAGCGGTGCCCGCTTTCAGCGCTTTTTGCACAATGATCTGACTAACCTGCAAAGCCGTTTAGAAAAAACCGAAGCCGCAAGAAAATTAATTGTGGTGGATGGTGTATTCAGTATGGATGGTGATTGCGCGCCCTTGCCTGAACTGGCCGCACTCGCGCAAAAAAATAATGCTTGGCTGATGGTGGATGACGCCCACGGTTTTGGTTGCCTGGGAAAAACTGGCGCCGGTTGCGGGGAGCACTTTGGTTTAAACCAAGAGCAGTTGCCGATTTTAATGGGCACCCTTGGCAAAGCCGCCGGTAGCTTCGGTGCTTTTATCGCAGGCAGTGAAACCCTGATCGAAACCCTTATCCAATTTGCTCGGCCTTATATTTACACCACAGCCATGCCGCCTGCAGTGGCGGCGGCAACACGGGCGAGTTTGCGTTTGATACAAACGGAGCAGTGGCGCCGTGAACATCTCAATACACTTATCGCACATTTTCGCGCTGGCGTTCAGGCGCTCAATTTGCAATTAATGGATTCCTTTTCGCCGATCCAGCCGATAGTGATTGGCGATGAAGCGCGCGCTTTATCGATTTCGCAAAAATTAGCCGAGCGCGGCATTTTAATTATTGCGATTCGCCCGCCCACCGTTCCGGTTGGCAGCTCCCGTTTGCGTATTACTTTTTCCGCACAACACACCATTGAACAAGTTGACCAATTATTGTTGGCACTTGCTGACATCATGGGCGAGGTTGCGCATGATTAATCTGGTGTTAATTCACGGCTGGGGCTGCGATAGCCGCACTTGGCAGCCGCTGTTGGAACCTCTCCAAAAAATGGCAGCGGTGACACTCATTGATTTACCCGGTTTTGGTGAAAGCGAACCTCTGCCAGAATTTTCACTCGATGCGGTGCTCGATAAGATCGCGGCGCAACTACCAGAAAACGCCGTGGTTATGGGTTGGTCGCTGGGCGGCATGCTTGCGGTGCAATTGGCGGCGCGTTTTCCCGAGCGCATTCGCGGCCTGATTACGCTTGCGGCTAATGTAAAGTTTGTCGCGGCGCCGGATTACCCTGCAGCCATGGCGCGCGCCACCAATCGCCAATTTAACCAAGGCTTTGCTCAAGATCCGCAAGCGACGTTGAAATTATTCAGCGGCCTATTAGCGCAGGGTGATGCCGAAGAGCGCAGCCTATTAAAACAATTGCGCCGCAGCGATATGGGTACGGTGACCGACAATTGGCCGCAAGCCTTGCAACTCTTATCGGTACTGGATAACCGCGAGCTGTTTGCACAGCTTACCCAGCCAGGCTTGCATTTGTTGGCCGAAAAAGATGCGCTAGTGCCTGTGGCTGCCGCCGAACTAATGACGCAGTTGAATCCCCGGCAACAGATTCAGATCGTAAAATATAGTGCACATGCTTTGCACTGGAGTCAGCCGCAAATGGTGGTCGATGCGGTCGCTCGTTTTGTAAAAGAGCAAATCGTTAAAACACTAGACCTGGATAAAAAAAAGGTGGCGCAATCTTTTAGTCGCGCTGCAGCCACTTACGATTCGGTTGCACAATTGCAGCGCGATATAGGCACAGAGTTATTGGCGCAGTTGCCATCTGATTTTCCCGCTCATACCTCTGCACAAAAAGTGATTTTGGATCTGGGTTCTGGCACCGGATTTTTTACCCGACAATTGGCACAGCAGTATGGCGAAGCGCAGGTTGTAGGTTTGGATATAGCCCAGGGCATGTTGCATTACGCTGCGGCTCAATCAGCGGGAATAAGTTGGCTGTGTGCAGATGCCGAGGTGTTGCCGTTGGCTGATAATAGTGTCGACCTTATTTTTTCCAGTCTCGCCATTCAGTGGTGTAATGATCTGCCGCAGTTGCTGAGTGAGTTGGCGCGCGTGTTGAAACCGGGCGGCCAATTGCATATAGCCACGCTCGGCCCCAACACCTTGCACGAATTAAAATCCGCATGGCAGCAGGTGGACAATTATGTGCATGTAAATCGCTTCCAATCAGCGCAAAATTTAACGGCAGCAACCGAGTCAGCGAATTTATTTGTTGCTCAATTAAAGCAGGAAAACCGCAGCCTTTATTATGAGCGACTGAGCGACTTGACCCGTGAGCTTAAAGCCTTGGGTGCACACAATGTCAATGCGGGAAAACCCGAAGGGCTAACTGGACGGGCACGGTTGCTGGCATTTAAAAATGCTTATGAAGTGTTTC
>NZ_DFTU01000036.1:84370-84692 GCF_002379485.1 Methylophaga sp. UBA4204
ACGGCAAACAAAGAGGCGGCGAGTAAACATCATGGCTAGAAAAACATTTTTTATCGCCGGTACAGATACAGATGTCGGCAAAACGTTGGTGGCGGCAGGTTTATTGGTCGCGGCAAAACAGCAGGGTTTAACGACTGCGGCATTAAAACCGCTTGCAGCAGGATGTGAAAAAACCGATGCCGGTTTGCGCAATGCCGATGCCTTGTTGTTGCAATCGGTAATCACCGAACCATTGGCTTATGAACAAATAAATCCTATCGCCTTGGTATCGGCCATAGCGCCACATATTGCAGCGCAACAAGAGAAGCGAATTTTATCGGCG
>NZ_DFTU01000036.1:84848-86840 GCF_002379485.1 Methylophaga sp. UBA4204
GTCGCGGCAGTTTGAATCAGGCAGGCTTCACCTTGGTTGAAGGTGCGGGCGGTTGGCGCGTACCGTTAAATCCACAAGAGACAGTGGCCGATGTAGTAAAAATTTTGCGCCTGCCGGTAATTTTAGTGGTGGGGGGGCGTTTGGGTTGTATCAATCATGCGCTCTTAACGGTAGGAACAATTCGCAATGACGGTTTGCAATTGGCGGGCTGGGTGGCCAATTGTATCGATGCGGATATGCCGGTATTGCAGGAAAATATTCACAGCCTGGCCGCGCGTATTCCCGCACCTTGTTTGGGGGTTGTGCCTTGGTTGGATGATGCCGCGCCGGAAGCAGTCGCCAATGCACTTGATGCCGAAGTGCTGGCGCAGTTGTTTTCAGCGTGATGCTTCAATAAGCATGTGCGCCTTGTTGCGGAATGTTACAGTCTGTTTGTTTGCCCTATGTGCGTTTGCGGGCTGCAGCTCTATGCCAGCAAAACAAAAAATTCCCAGTGTTAATACCGAGCACATCATTTATTTTATTTACCGCGATTGGCACACGAGCATTTTAATGGATGCCAAAACGGTCGCGCGCCACAGTCGCTATTTGCAGCAAGAGGCTGCCAGCCAGCGTTATATTCGTATCGGCTGGGGCGATGGCAATTACTTCACTGGCAAAAGTAAAACCTTCGGCTCTGCGACTAAAGCGCTAATTGCATCGAGCCATTCAGCGCTGCAGGTGATTGCTTATGCGCAGCCACCTTTTACATCTATCCCTTCAGAAACCCGCGTGCCCATCGCCATAACCGATAAGGGGATGCGCAAATTGATTCGCTATTTGGATAAATCGTTTGCGTTAGATGAATCTGGCCGCGTGATTCCGCTGCGGGCTTATGTAACGGATGCGGGACATTTTTATCAGGCCAGCGGCCATTACAGTTTGTTTAGCAACTGCAACACATGGAGTGGGCGGGCATTGCAAGCAGCACAGCTGCCGGTGCGCAGCCGTTTTCAGTTAACAGCACAAAGTGTGTTTGAGCAGGCAAAAGCCATATCGAAGTATCAGCAAAGCTTGGGCCTGTTTGCTGCAGTCAAAGAAAAAACGAATAACCCTGTGTTGGAATAATCAGGGGTTATAGTAAAGCGCTTTTTACATCAAACTCGTCTTAAAAGGCGCCTCATTAGCGGCAATATCGCCTGTTTTTTGGTCGTTTCCCGGCGTAGACTATTACATAGTGTCGGGGAAATGTTTTTATGCTGTTTCCTTTCTCAATTTCATTCTTGATAGCCAACAAAAGAGGGCAAGCTGATGGACGTAGGTTCGGTAGTCAATCAGGGTCTGATTGGTATGCAAAAAAGCCAGTCATCGATGCTGCAATCGGCACAGCAAATCGCGCAAGCGGGCACCACCCAGCGCGACAATCCTCAAGCAAATGATGTTGCTGAGCCGCTGATTAATATCAAAGCGCAGAGTCAGGTGTTTGATAGCTCTGCCAAAGTGGTTCAGGCCGCCAATGAAACAATAGGCACTCTATTAGACGTCAAGGCTTAATGGTGCCGCGTTTTTGGGTTCTGTGAGGTGATTTGAGTGATCAATAACATTCCGTCTAGCTTCGCCAATACCGTAGCGCCGTTTGCGCCTATGGGACGTGCGCCTGTTGGTCAGGAAACTACCGATCTTAAATCGTCCAGCTTTCGCCCCGCTGAGCAATCCGCTGAGTCAGGGCGCGGGCAGAATCGCCGCTTTCCCGATGAGCGCCCCAATGATGATGTTGAGCGCGATCGTGTTGAGCGCGGCGCACAGGGGCGAGAGCCTGTTGTCCAGAGTGGCGATCAGGCAGCGCAGGGGGCGACAGCAAATCGTCGTGCTGAACAAGAGCGACAACAGGCCGAGCGCGAACAAATACAGACACTGGCGGCACGCGACCGCGAAGTGCGTGCTCATGAACAGGCCCATGCGGCTGTCGCCGGGCAATATGGCAGCAGCCCTACCTATTCGTTTGTGCGTGGT
>NZ_DFTU01000036.1:86982-87525 GCF_002379485.1 Methylophaga sp. UBA4204
CAATGCTCCTGCTGAGCCTTCCGCGCAGGATGGTCGTGTGGCGGCATTGGCTGCTCAAATGGAGCTTCAAGCGCGAGCTGAGCTGCGCGAAGAGCAGGCAATAGAAGCAGAAGGTCGTCGCGACGGGGTGGATTCGGCGCAGCAGGATCAAGCTGCTGAAGCAGATAAGCCCGCTGACGTGCGTGCGCAAGATAATACTGAAAGCGAAAAGCAGCGTTTAGCCGAGGAAGAGGCGCGCCTACAGGCAGATCAAGAGCGCTTTGAGGCTGAGCAGCGCCTGCTGGATCAGCGTCAGGCGCGCGCGGAGTTTTTTAATGAAGGCACTAAGCGCAATATCGATCTCAATCGTCGCCTGATAGAGATTGGTGTATTTAATTCAGGTGCCGAGATCGGCAGTTTTTTAAATAGAACTGTGTGACTGTTAATTTAATTGTCATAACCGGCTGTTAAATTTCAATTTGCGGGCGCAGTTGTTGTGCAATTGATCTTATCGTTCAGTAATGCATCTGAATCGGTTTTTGTTGTACTTGAGTATATATTTTG
>NZ_DFTU01000036.1:87683-91539 GCF_002379485.1 Methylophaga sp. UBA4204
AAATCCTGCCCCCGCAACCAAAAATTCTTTGCTTCTTGTTGGCTTGATAAACAAGAAACAGGTGGAGATAAAGGGATTTCCCGGCTCTCGCCAGACCAAGAAGTATTGAATTTGCTTTTGTGTAAAGCAAGTTCAAGTCGAGAAGCCCCTTTTTGGGGCTTTTTTGTATTTGTTGTTTGCGGGCATCGTCCCCACCATGCAGGCCTGTGTGGTGAAAGCAGTAAACGTTTGAATGGGCCTTGTGCCCATTTTTGTTTTTTGGGCTCTTGTATTTTGCAGAGCTGGTTTGAATCCGGATTAAAGCATGGCTTCCAAGCAAGAATTGTTAGAGCAAATGGTATCCCCTGTCGCCGCCGCCTTGGGTTGTGAGCTGTGGGGGTTGGAGTATTTGACGCAAGGGCGTTACACCACGGTGCGCATTTTTATTGATGGCCCTAATGGTGTGTCGCTGGATGACTGCGAGCGCGTAAGTCGTCAAGTGAGCAGTGTGTTTGATGTGGAAGATCCGATTGATGGCGAATACACGCTTGAAGTCTCATCACCCGGTATGGATCGCCCTCTGTATAAAGAGGCGCAGTATGTGCGCTATGTGGGTGAAACTATCAGTGTGCGTTTACGTATCGCACGCGATGGTCGCCGTCGTTTTAAAGGCGTTATCATCAAAGTTGAAAGCGGCGATGTGTTTTTGCAAGTAGATAATAAGGAAGTACAGATCGCGATTGATGTAATTGATAAAGCAAATGTAGAGCCGCGTTACGAGGATTTAATGCGCGAACATAATCTGTCTAACGATAAAGAGTAGTTAGCAGCAGAATATAAATGAACTGTCTATTCGCGACAAATTGCGTAAATAGACGGTGTGGGAAATGTAAATATCTGGTGTGTGCATGGCACTGGCTTGAGGAGTTAACAGAGGCAAACCAATGAACAAAGAAATTTTGCTGGTCGCTGATGCGGTATCCAATGAGAAGGGCGTCGATAAGGAATTAATTTTCCAGGCAATTGAAATTGCACTCGCGACTGCTACTAAAAAACGTTTCGATGAAGATTCAACCATTGAGGTTATTATCAATCGCGTCACTGGCGATTATGAAACTTTCCGCAGCTGGGAATTGGTTGCCGATGACACTATGGCAGAGTTAGGCACTCAGCTTTATTTGGATGAAGCGCGCGATAAAGATGCGTCACTTGTTGTGGGTGATACTTACCGCGAAAAAATTGATAACGCAGAATTTGGTCGTATTGCTGCGCAAACTGCCAAGCAAGTGATCGTGCAAAAAGTGCGTGAAGCTGAGCGTGCGCAAATGGTTGATGAGTACCGTGATCGCATGGGTGATCTTATCAGCGGTACCGTGAAAAAAGTAACACGCGATAGCATCATTGTGGATTTGGGCAATAACGCTGAAGGTGTTTTGCCGCGCGATCAATTAATTGGCCGCGAAATTTTCCGCATGGGCGATCGTATTCGTGCGCTGTTGTTAGAAGTGCGTTCAGAAGCGCGCGGTCCACAATTATTGTTGAGCCGTTCTAACCCGCAAATGTTGGTTGAGCTGTTCAAAATTGAAGTGCCAGAAATTGCTGAAGAAGTGATTGAAATTAAAGGCGCTGCGCGCGATCCAGGTCTGCGTGCAAAAATTGCGGTTAAAACTAACGATGGCCGTATTGATCCAGTAGGTGCCTGTGTGGGTATGCGCGGTTCGCGTGTGCAAGCGGTGTCCAATGAGCTGGGTGGCGAGCGTGTTGATATAGTGTTGTGGGATGATAATCCTGCACAGTTTGTTATCAATGCTATGTCCCCTGCTGAAATCGAATCCATCGTTGTTGATGAAGATGCGGGCTCTATGGACTTGGCTGTTAACGAAGAAAATTTGGCAATGGCAATTGGTCGCGGTGGTCAAAATGTGCGTCTTGCATGTGAATTAACTGGCTGGAATATCAATGTCATGAGTATTGCTGAATGGCAATCAAAACAAGAAGCGGAATCTGGCAGCTACATCAATATGTTTATGAGTGCGCTGGATGTCGATGAAGACATTGCTGGCGTATTAGTAGAAGAAGGTTTCACTACGCTTGAAGAGGTTGCTTACGTTCCGCTGGAAGAAATGCTGGCAATCGATGGTTTTGATGAAACGATTGCTGAAGAATTGCGTGCGCGTGCGAAAGATGCACTCTTGACGCAAGCACTGGCAACAGAAGAGCGCATTGAAGGTGTTGCACCAGCAGAGGATTTGCTGGCGATGGAAGGTATGGATGATGCATTAGCCGCAAACCTTGCGCGCCGCGGCATTGTCAGCATGGAAGATTTAGCTGAACAATCGATAGATGAATTGTTGGAAATTGAAGGTGTTGACGCGACTCGTGCCGCCGCACTGATTATGAAAGCGCGCGAGCCCTGGTTTGCCTGAGTGTGAGCCACTCTAGTGAGCGAAACCCTGTAGGCAACGAACAATCCCTGAGGAAGAACAATGGCAGAAGTAACCGTTAATGAACTCGCCAAATCAATAGGCGCACCGGTCGAGCGTTTGCTTAAGCAAATGAGCGAAGCTGGTTTGCAACACAAAAGTGCCGAGGCGAAAGTTTCTGACGATGAGAAGCAGCGCTTGCTCAATTTTTTGAAGAGCAGTCATGGCGAAGCCGCGCTGGAACCTAAAAAAATCACTTTGCAGCGTAAAACCACCACGACCATTAAAACCGGTACGGGTAATGCACGTAAAACGGTAAATGTTGAGGTGCGTAAAAAACGCACCTACGTTAAACGTGAGGACGAAGTGGGCGAATCCGTCGTTGCAGAGCAAGAGCCAGATTTTGAGCCGGAAGTTGAAGTGACTGCAGAGCCGGTAGTTGCTGAAGTCGCTCCTGCGCCCGAGCCTGTCCTAGAAGCTGCGCCAGAAGTTGAAGCGGCGGTGGAAGAGGTTGCTGTTGAAACGCCTGCTGCTGAAGTGCCTTCCCACCGCATTTCCTTCACCGATGGTATCGAAGAGAAGCGCCGCGCAGCGATTGAGCGCCGTCAAGCCGAAGAGGCTGCGCGTCTTGCTGAAGTTAAAGCGCGTGAAGAGGCCAAGCGTGCTGCTGAAGAGGCGAAACGCAATCCAGTGCGTGCAGATAATGCTGCGGAAAAACCTGCTGGACAAGCGCCAGCAAAAACAGCCCGTCCTGATGGCCGTGGCCCAGCCAAAGGTAAGCCTGCAGTTGCTGTTATTGCACCGCCGGCAGACAAAGAAGATACCAAGCACAGCCATAACCACAAGAAAACCCATAAGCGCGATGACGATGATGGCGATGACTCCGAGCGCAACAAGCGCGGAGCGGGCAAGGCGATCAAAAAAGGCGCGCCAGGCTCCAAGAAAGCTCCCAAGGTCGACTTGTTGGACTTTGTTGCTGAAGATGGCGAAGACAGCGATGTATTAGCGCGCCGCAGCCATTTGCGTGCGAGTCACAAAAAGCACAATAAACACGCCTTTAAAAAGCCAACCACCAAAATTGTTCATGAAGTGAATGTGCCGGAAACCATTGCGGTAGCAGAGTTGGCGCAGCGCCTCACCGTTAAAGTGGGCGAAGTGATCAAACGCTTGATGAAGATGGGTGTAATGGCGTCGATGAACGAATCTATCGATCAGGACACTGCGGTGTTGTTGGTTGAAGAGATGGGGCATCAGGCTGTATTGGTTAGCGAAAACGATATCGAACATGCGTTGGAAAAATCACTCGAAACTGAGGGTGATCTGGTACAGCGTGCACCGGTTGTTACCGTAATGGGGCACGTTGACCACGGTAAAACCTCGCTGCTCGATTACATCCGCGAAGCAAAAGTGGCCGCTGGCGAAGCCGGTGGTATTACCCAGCATATCGGTGCCTA
>NZ_DFTU01000002.1:0-216 GCF_002379485.1 Methylophaga sp. UBA4204
CATGCTCAAAAAAAAAGTCACTGCTGGCAGTGACTTTTTATTATTGAGAGAGTTTAGTTTTTAGCTTTTCTTAAACTTCCTGGCTGGTTTGCTTTTTGGACCGTCTTTACGATCTTTGCTGAAGTTACGGCGTGATGGGCGGGCTGCCGCACTTTCCGCAACAGCTTCATCAGTCGCCAGGCTCATATTCAGTTGTTTGTTATTGACCCAAACCTT
>NZ_DFTU01000002.1:326-976 GCF_002379485.1 Methylophaga sp. UBA4204
CGTATTTGCTGGAACATATCTTTTGGCATGCCTTGTGGCAAGTCAATCAGACTATGATCCTCATTAATGGTAATACGGCCGATAAATTGACTTTCGATACCTGACTCATTAGCAATTGCGCCTACCAGATTCCGTGGTTCAATTTTGTCGGCGCGACCGACTTCAACACGGTAAGTATCCATATCCGGCTCATTTGGATGTGGACGTGGAGCCCGTTTTTCTCTTGGTGGACGGTCTTCACGGCTGCCCCGGGCAGGACGTTCACCACGTTCCTGACGTGGTCCGCGTTCGCGTTCTTCACGAGCTGGTCGTTGTGTAACATGTTTAACCGGTTTTAACGGACGGTCTTTCTGTACCAAAAAGGCTAATGCGGCAGCGATTTCAATCGGGTCGGCATTATGTTCCTGTTGATATTGACTGATTAAGGTTTCGAAATAAGCCAGTTCCTGAGACTCAATGGTTTCACTGAGTTGTTCCATGAATTGCAGAACACGGCGATCAGCAATATCTTCACTGCTCGGTAATTGCATTTTGGTAATTACCTGGCGCGTGGCTTTCTCGATGGCACTTAACATACGTGTTTCGCGAGGGGAGACAAACAGAATGGCCTCACCTTTACGACCAGCACGACCGGTACGGCCAATACGATG
>NZ_DFTU01000002.1:1127-1456 GCF_002379485.1 Methylophaga sp. UBA4204
GTATCGTAAGGAATATCGTAGTTGACCACATGGCTCATGCGTTCGATATCCAGACCACGTGCAGCGACGTCGGTGGCAATCAGGATATCAATACTGCCTTTTTTCATGCGTTCGATGGTTTTTTCACGCAATGCCTGATTCATATCGCCATTAATCGCCGAAGCAGAATAACCACGAGCTTCCAGCTTTTCAGCCAGCTCAACAGTGGCGTTTTTAGTGCGCACGAAGATGATCATGCCATCAAAGTCTTCGACTTCCAGAATGCGGGTTAACGCATCCAGTTTGTGCATACCGGTTACTTGCCAGTAACGCTGGTTAATGGTGGTGAC
>NZ_DFTU01000002.1:1647-2018 GCF_002379485.1 Methylophaga sp. UBA4204
GTTTCTTTAAGGATGGTTTCTACATCATCAATAAAGCCCATACGCAGCATTTCATCAGCTTCATCAAGCACTAATGCTTCAAGTTTATCCAGCTTCAATGTGCCACGACGAATGTGATCCAGAATACGACCCGGCGTACCGACAACAACTTGTGGTTTACGTTGTAATGAGCGTAATTGGATGCCCATGCTTTGACCGCCATAAATTGGCAGAATATGGAAATCTTTCAGGTGACGAGCGTAGCTTTGGATCGCTTCTGAAACCTGAATAGCCAATTCACGAGTCGGTGCTAACACCAACATTTGGGTGGCTTTGTTTTTCAGATCTATACGGCTTAACAGCGGTAAGGCAAAGGCAGCGGTTTTACCGGT
>NZ_DFTU01000002.1:2113-3632 GCF_002379485.1 Methylophaga sp. UBA4204
CCGGTACCGGTTTGGGCCTGACCAAGTAAATCTCTACCAGCAAGTAAAGGTGGAATACTTTGCGCCTGAATTGGCGAAGGTGTTTCATAACCGGCTTGTTGTACAGCTTGTAAAATTGGAGCAGCTAACCCTAACTCAGCGAATGAGGGTGTTGAATCGTTTTCTGGTGTGGACATTGAATAACCTGTGATGGGCAGCTTTGGAAACAAAGCTGTAAAAGTGACATTTGCGAGCATGCAATTATACGTGCCCACTCAATGAAAAGATAGCAAAATCATTCATTTATTTCGATGGGCATGGTGCTGTAAGCACATGTATGTGATTATCATCTAACTTGTTTTTCATAATTGGGAAAATATCATGGATCCATTTTCAGTTGATGCTTATACCCCGGCAGAAATTGCTCGTCGTCTGGAAAAAATCAGTATGAGCAAATGTACTGTGGATCCATTAAGAGTTTTTGCTCTCTCATTATTAGCTGGAGCGTTTATCGCGCTGGGAGCGGCATTCTTTACACTGGTGACCTTTGACGTTGGCAATATGCCTGCTGGAATTATGCGACTAATTGGCGGATTGGCATTTTGCCTGGGATTGATTCTGGTGGTGGTTGCCGGGGCAGAATTATTTACCGGTAACAACTTATTGGTGATGGCCTGTATCGATGGCCTGATTAGTTTTAGGCAACTGATTCAGAATTGGGCAATTGTTTATATTGGCAATTTTATGGGGGCAATGGGCATTTTATTGTTGATGTATTTAAGTGGCTTATGGTGGCAGGGCGATGGGGCTCTTGGCCATAAAGTGGTGGCGATTGCTGACAGTAAAGTGAATCTGAGCTGGATTGAGGCGTTCACTCGTGGTGTATTGTGCAATATCCTTGTATGTCTAGCCGTCTGGTTGTGTATGGCGGGGCGCAGTGTGACTGATAAAGTGCTGGCAGTAATTTTTCCTATTACCGCCTTTGTCGCTCTTGGATTTGAACACTCTGTTGCTAATATGTTTTTTATTCCGGCTGGGTTACTGGCAGAAACACAAGCAGAAACCTCACTCGTCATCTCAGAACAGTTAACGATTGGTGGTTTTTTCTGGCATAACTTGATCCCGGTGACATTGGGCAATATGCTGGGAGGCAGTATCTTTGTCGGCCTGTTTTACTGGTTTATCTATTTACGCAAATAACAAGGAATTATTATGACTGAACATGTTTATAAACATATTGAAATCACTGGCAGCTCTGCTGAAAGTTCAGATAAAGCCATTGAGAACGCGATTGCAAAAGCTGCTGAGACCGTTAAAAACCTGCATTGGTTTGAAGTAACGGACACTCGCGGTTATATCGAAAACGGCGGAGTCCGTTACTGGCAGGTCACTATCAAAATCGGTTTTCGTATCGAAGGCTAAAAACAGGCCTCCAATACTACTTATTGAGCTTGGTAAACTTGGCGCCTTCGAGCGTCAAGTTATACATCAACCCTTTGTTACTGAAGACAAAGCCAACAATCGGATCTTTGATATCAGT
>NZ_DFTU01000002.1:3728-4126 GCF_002379485.1 Methylophaga sp. UBA4204
ACAATCGGATCTTTGATATCAGTAGTATTGATATCTTCACCCACGCCCCATTCAACTACTGCTACCGAACCATCAACCCCGGCTTTCCAACCCTCGCTGTCACGAAATTGTTTTAAAGCCTGATCATTCATAAATACCAGGATCACCGTTTTTTGTTGGGCTCCCAATTGAAAGCCGATCGAGGCACCCGCAGTATTGTAATAATCCACAGTGCTGCCGCCGATGCGAAGTGCACCTTCACCATATTCACCGCCAATACCAAATCCGGCTTTAATGACATCCGGAAAAACTAATACGCCTTTTGCTTTTTCGAGGAAACGATCTCCACCAGAAACTTCACTCTTGAAACGTTTCAGAGCTTCATCGACTTTGATATCAATTTCAGTGGCAGATGCTGC
>NZ_DFTU01000002.1:4257-4444 GCF_002379485.1 Methylophaga sp. UBA4204
TCAATTTCAGTGGCAGATGCTGCTTGGGATGGTGCAGATAGAGTAAACAATGCAAAAGCGAAAAATATCGCTAATAAAACAGGGAGATAAAACATTTGTCGGTATAACATGCTGAAAATCCTCAACGACGTTATTGGGATTTCAAAATAGCATGCGAAATGAATACAGGGAAGTAGGTCGGTCAATG
>NZ_DFTU01000003.1:0-4995 GCF_002379485.1 Methylophaga sp. UBA4204
GCGGTCCACTCCATCTGGCGTGCCAGAACTAATGCATCGGTCATATCGGTTAGCGCATTCCACTGAATTTGCGAACCTGGAAATACGAATGGTTTGTCTTTTGCCCTGCAGATCGTGGCATAGACTGCAAGCGTTGTCCCCATGTTCATAGCGTTACCTCGGGCGTAGCCGATCACTGTGTGTGGACGATGCACATTCCAGGAAAAGCCTTGACGCCGGGCGGTTTCGAACAACACATCTTCAAGCGCATAGTAAAAGTTGTCGCCGGGGACTCGTGGTTCGGATTCGCGAAACGGTGTCTCAGTGCGACCGCTACCATATGCTTCGAATGAACCGAGATATTGTTTGGTCCCGGTTACTAGTGATGCGTGTTGTAGGTCGGCATCTTCAAGCGCTGAGAAAAGATTACGCATCATGCCACTGTTGGCCTCAATGTTAGCCTTCTCATTATCGCGACGTATCCATGTGCAGTAGAAAACATGAGTGATCGGCAGACCGGCTAATGCCTCTCGGGTAGCCGAATCATCCAGCAGATCTGCAGTTACCGGAATCACGCCGCTCTGTTCAGTCGCGTGCCGTGAAAGACCAAATACCGTCCATCCGCTGGCAACCAAATATGAAGCCAGATTACCGCCGGTTATCCCGGTGGCGCCAACGACTAGTGCAGTACCTTTCCGCATGAGTATGTCTCCTTTCGGGAATGGGGTCAGCCCAGATAAGTCGCTTACAGGACTCATTCCAGCCATTTATAGGATAAAGTCCCTAAAGGGACTTTATTATTCGAAATTTTGATTTGAATAGAGAAAAACGTGACATATTTTCCCTAATTAAATGGCTTGAGAGCTAGTTCATTCAATACGATACAGTAATTTAAATCGGCAGAAACTGCTTATGAAAATGAAGCACCAATTTAGCAGATAGCTTGGCAGTCAAGGGGTCAGAACGACCTTGATACAACCTTCCTCATGTTTCTGAAATAATTCATAGCCGCGAGGCGCATCGGCAAGTGCTAAACGGTGGGTAATAATCTGTGAAAGATCGATCCCACCCTCTTCTACATGCTTTAATAATGGCTCTAGGTAACGTTGCATGTGGGTCTGCCCAGTCTTGATAGTGAGCCCTTTGTTCATCACTGCGCCCATCGGAAACATATTCACGAATCCGACATACACCCCCGGTATCGATAGCGAACCGCCCTTCCTACAGCACTTGGCGATTTGTTGCAGCACATATGGATTTGGAACCCCTTTGACGTGGGCCAGGTCCTTCGCCGTGTCCATTATCGAATTTACAGCACCATGTCCATGTGCTTCCGCTCCAACCGCATCAATGCAGCCGTCCGGGCCACGACCACCGGTCATTTCCATCAATCGTTCGTACACTTCATCTGGATCGAAGCTGTCGATGATTTCTGCGCCGCCAAACGACTTCGCCATCGCGAGGCGTTCGGGAATGTGATCGATGGCGATAACTCTTGCAGCACCAAGCATCCAAGCACTGCGGATCGCAAACTGGCCGACTGGACCGCAGCCCCAGATTGCGACGGTATCTCCTTTTACAATATTCGCATTCTCAGCGGCCATGTAACCGGTCGGAAATATGTCGGACAAGAACAATACTTTTTCATCCGGTAGACCGTCCGGCACTTTGATTGGACCGACATCCGCGTGAGGCACTCGCACCAGTTCTGCCTGGCCTCCAGAAAACCCGCCGGTCATGTGGCTGTAGCCGAACATTCCGCAGGTTGCATGTCCCATCTGCGCTTCAGCCAAATGCGACTTGGGATTGGAGTTATCGCAGAGAGAGTACATCTGTTTTTTGCAGAAAAAGCATTCCCCACATGCTATTGTGAAAGGAACCACTACCCGGTCTCCGACTTTCAATCTTGTCACCGCCGAACCGATTTCAACGACTTCGCCCATAAACTCATGGCCGAGGATGTCGCCTTTTTCGAGCGTTGGCACGAGCGCGCCATACAGATGAAGGTCGGACCCACAGATCGCGGTAGCCGTAACCCTGATAATCGCGTCATGGGGATCCTGCAAAACGGGATCGTCAACGGTATCAACCCGGACGTCCTCCTTGCCGTGCCAGCAGAGTGCTTTCATATCGTAAATTCCTAAGAGAATGTTAATAAGATTTTATTCTTGGGAATCTATTCACTCTGTTCGCAATCCAACATTACATATTATTAAGCCTTAGCGATACAATTTAAGATTTTCAATTCTGAATTATCACTTAAGCCGTTAAACACTAAATTCAGATTTTCTCAGATGTTTTATGTAGTTTTCTGAATGACTAATCAAAGCCTATGAATACGCTTGTGTAAGTTGCTGGTGAATAATTTCTATAGCGCGATCAATTTGTGCTGCATCGTTGTAACGGCCGAAACTGAATCTGAGTGATGAGGTAGCTTCTGCTTCTGTAAGACCTATGGCAGACAAAACATGCGATGCTTGGGGATATTCGCTATTACAGGCTGAACCCGTGGAAGCACAGATTTCGGGTTGCATCCCTGCCAATAAATTTGTGGCATCAACATTTGCAAACCTGATATTCAGGCAACCTGGGTGGGTGTTATCCGTTGTGCCATTAATAGTGAAATCAATATCATTGTTTCTGAGACCAGCCAGAAACCGTTGTTTCATGGAAGACAGCCAGGTTCTGTTGTGCTCTGCCCCTTCCCTGCTTAATTCCATCGCTTTGGCAAACCCCACTGATAAGCCGGTAGGCAGCGTACCTGAACGTTGACCGAACTGCTGACCGCCACCATGTATAAACGGTGGCAGTGATGCTTGCAGCGAATTTTTGATATAAAGCGCCCCAATACCTTTCGGGCCGTATACTTTGTGTGCCGATAAACTCAGCATGTCGACATTCCATTGTTTGACATCAATATCAATGGCTTCAGGCGCTTGTGCCGCATCACAGTGAAAAATTGCACCAACGTTATGGGCTAATTCAGCAAGTTTCTGGATGGGCTGAATCACACCAATTTCATTATTGACCGCCATCATTGAAACAAACAAGACCTGATCATTGAGCATGGATTGATATACATCAATATCCACTAACCCGCTTGAATCAACCGGAATTTCGCTTACCTGATAGCCAAGTTTATGGGCAAAAAAATACGCCGCATTTTTAATACATTTATGTTCAATTGAACTGATTAGTATCTTGTTACGCTTTGTAGTATTGGCAAACAGGACGCTTGCAATCACCTGATTATTTGATTCGGTAGCCCCCGAAGTGAAAATAATCTCTTCTGCGGATGCATTTATACACGACTCAACTGTGGATCTGGCCATTTCGGCAGCCTCAGCAGACTGGCGCCCAAGAAAATGTGCTGAATGTGGATTGGCAAACAGATCATCACTATAAATCGCCATCGCTTCACGAACTTCAGGTTCCAAAGGCGTTGTAGCTTGATAATCTAAATAGATGGAGTTGCCAATCAGCACGATAATTTCCTGTAATTAAAATAATTTTATAGCGAATTGTTTATTTTGCCTGCCATTTAAACCTATGACTGTACGTTATTCAAATAAGCCACCCTATCAGCTGCAACCATTAAAACAAAACGACCTACTCCCGATATCCTGGAGTAGATCGCTGAATCTTTTAATAATTAAAATGGATATTGGACCCTACCCGTATCGGGCTTTGATTCAGATAGTTTTGTCAGCAGTGTAAGTCGTCTCTTTACTGTCAATAACGGTCGCTTTCAAAACGCCTGATTTAGTTGGTTTGAAGGTGAAATGCACACTGGGATCTTCACTGAAAGAAATGCCCATATCAACATTGAATAAAGGCTGATCAGCATAATTTACCGACATTGTTTTTACATAATGAGCAGGAATATAACGTCTGGTTTCCTGGTCGAACTGCAAGCCATTATAGTTTGGATGACTTATCATTACCTGGGCCGTAACATCATTACCTAATTCGGGCTTACGCATCCTGATCAGCATTTTACCCAGACGTGATTTTACAGCCTCTGGATCTTTCTGCACCGGTGCACTACAGCCACCTGACGCTTTCACAAAACGCGATACCATATGTAACGTACCGTCATTCATTTCAACAATAGCCCGGACATTCGAATATTGCTGAAAGCGCATGCGAAACGTCAAATCCACCTGTTCCATAGCTGGAGTTAGATGAAAATTGGCGGAATAAGGATCTGGATTGTCATCAATTATGATGTGGATATTTTTAATATAACTTTCCGCTGTCTGAGGTTTGAGTGATTTAAGCGTCAGCGGCACGATGGCAGCATCTTCAGCACGTGATGGAGCTTCTAAAACCAGCCAGTCATCGGCATCGGTTAAAATTGTTTTATTATCAAAATATATCTCTTTTAGAACAGGCCACATCGGTTCTTTTTCTGTTTTAGCGTACGCGGTGTTTAATAGCATAAAACTAATAGATACTGCCCAAAGTGTGTGACGTAAGATATTGTTAAACATGTTAATTCCCCTTACTCCCATTCCAACTCGGTAAATGCAGATGTGACATTACGTTTGTGATATTCCTCAAACAACAGCCACTTATTTTCTTCACTCACGCCAACATTTTCAGTTGCCTGATTGATGGTGCCCATATCATTGATAATCTCCCGAACTTGTTGCCGAATCAGAATGAAGTAATTCTTTTCCTTTTCAAGCGCTGCTTTCCAGTCTTGATGGAGGACCGGGCCGTGTCCAGGGATTACAGTGGCAATATCCATATCCTTTAATTGCTCTATTGCATCCAGCCAGCCATTAATACTTCCATCCAGTGCGGGAATACGCTCAACAAAAAGCAAATCTCCAGTCCACATAGTTTTGGTATTGTTGTCGAGCACCACCAAATCGTTATCGGTATGGGCTGTGGGGAAAGCCATAAGTGTCAATTTTCGGTCGCCTAAATCGATATTTTGTGGCTCGCCTATACTGACTAAGCGGGTAGGTGCAATAAATTCAGCATTGCCGTATGCATCACCCAGAATTT
>NZ_DFTU01000014.1:0-21652 GCF_002379485.1 Methylophaga sp. UBA4204
ATTTCACCGGAAGGCTGTGCCTCCATTCTTTGGAAGAGCGCTGAAAAAGCTTCTGATGCTGCCGCAACACTTGGCGTGACTTCAGATCGTCTGAAATCCCTGGGGTTAATCGATGAAATTGTCAAAGAACCCCTGGGTGGTGCGCATCGTGATCCTGAAGCACTGATGGCAAATATGAAAACAGCAATCAATACTAAAATTAAACAGTTACAGGCGATGCCGGTTGATGAACTGGTTAAACGCCGTCAACAACGTTTGCTTAATTATGGTGCCTTTGAAGGATAAACAGGCCCTGGTTTATACAAGTGTCTTTTGACACAGAATTAGTTATTCAGAAGATCCGCAAATATTGCGGATCTTCTACTTTATGGGTGGCCTACAGCGGTGGTATGGACTCCCATGTGCTGCTGCATTTTCTGGCAACACATCGTGAGCAGTTTCTCCAAAAAATACAGGTCGTGCATGTCGACCATCAGCTGCAATCTCAATCTGCCCGTTGGACTGAACACTGTCGACAGGTTGCTGCTTCATTACACATGCCTTTTCACTGCTTGAAAGTGACAGTTACAGATATTAATCAGTCAGGCCTTGAATCGGCCGCACGGACTGCGCGTTATCAAGCTATTCATCAACTGATTAACGATGATGGCATTTTGCTAACTGGACAACATTTGCAAGATCAGGCTGAAACCTTGATGCTGCAATTACTGCGAGGGGCTGGCACTCGTGGATTAGGAGCGATGAAAGTAATATCTCAATGGCAGAAAATGCAGATTGTTCGGCCATTGTTGACTATTTCCAGAGAAGCGTTATTTGAATACGCAACAACACATCAGTTGCAGTGGATTGAAGATCCCAGTAATCAAAATACCAAGATAAATCGTAACTTCCTACGTCATCAAATCTGGCCATTGTTACAACAACGTTGGCCTGCCTTAAACCGAAATCTGGCACGTTCAGCAAATAACCTGCAGGAAAGCCAAATTCTGTTGGATGAGATAGCGGAACAAGATTTAATTTCTGTTGAAGCTAATTCAATTAATGGCAGTTTAAACATTACCAAATTGCAGGCTTTGAGTGAGCCAAGGCAACGCAATGTGCTGCGATTTTTTATAAAACAGTTAAATATGGTGCTGCCGTCAAGCATAAATTTGCAACGGATTTTAATGGAAGTCTGTCAAGCCGCAGCAGATGGGCAGCCTCAGGTCAGTTGGAGCCAATACATTGCCAGACGGTATCAGAACACACTTTATATCAGTTGGTTAAGACAACATCCTTTACCGGCTTCATCCGTGAATCTGCTTTACGATCAACAGCCCATATTGTTGGATGCTGAGCATCAGTTAGTTTGGAAAGCTGCAAGGGGAGAAGGGATTCGTGCCGAATTGTTTCGCTCTGGTTTAGCATTAACGTTTCGTCAGGGTGGAGAAAAAATCCAGCTAGCTGGCAAGTCTCATCATCAATCATTAAAAAAGTTGTTCCAGGAATGGCAAATCCCGGTTTGGCAACGCGATTCAATTCCGTTGTTGTTTGCCAACCAGCAATTAGTCGCAATTGTTGGGTATGCCTGTGCAGAAACAGCCAAGCCTTTATCCGATGAAACTGGCTGGTTACCAGTGATTGAACAGACTTGATGGGGATATTTTGATTGAGCGACTCGGGCAATTCTGATACTTTATGACGATATTTTTGAGTGTGGCTATTCTGGCTGCACCGCTATTGCAAAAACTCTCCATAATATGACTAAATTTATATTTGTCACTGGTGGTGTTGTGTCGTCTCTCGGTAAGGGAATCGCGGCGGCTTCACTGGCAGCGATTCTAGAAGCTCGTGGCCTGAAGGTCACAATGATTAAACTCGATCCCTACATCAACGTTGATCCCGGAACAATGAGCCCACTGCAACATGGTGAGGTGTTTGTAACGGATGATGGTGCTGAAACCGATCTGGATTTAGGTCACTACGAGCGATTTATTGATGCCAATATGACCAGCCGCAATAACCATACGACTGGCCAAATCTATGAAAATGTTATCCGTAAAGAACGCCGGGGAGAATATCTTGGCAATACGGTGCAGGTCATTCCGCATATAACCGATGAAATCAAACGCTGTGTTTATGAAGGCGCTGGCGATGCCGATGTTGCACTGGTGGAAATCGGTGGAACGGTCGGCGATATTGAGTCATTACCGTTTTTGGAAACCATTCGTCAGATGGCCACTGAATTAGGCCGTGATCGTGCCTTGTTTATTCATCTGACATTGGTGCCCTATATTGCTTCTGCCGGTGAAATCAAAACCAAACCCACTCAGCATTCCGTAAAAGAACTGCGCACTATCGGTATTCAACCGGATGTTTTGCTGTGTCGTATGGATCGTCCCCTACCGGAATCCGAACGCCGCAAGATTTCATTGTTTACCAATGTGCCTGAAAAATCGGTTATCACCTGTATTGATGTAGACAGCATTTACAAGATACCAATGGAGTTACACAAACAAGGTCTTGATGACATTGTGGTGAAACAACTGGGACTTGATGCTAAACCGGCCGATCTGAGTCAGTGGCAGCAGGTTTATGAAAATCTCTCCAACCCGCAGGGTGAAGTCAATATAGCCATGGTCGGCAAATATATGGAGTTGACCGAAGCCTATAAATCCCTTTCCGAAGCCTTGGTTCATGCCGGTATTCATACCCGTACCAAGGTCAATGTGCATTATGTCGATTCTGAAATGATCGAGAAAAATGGCACCAACAGTATTGCCGATATGGATGCCATTCTGGTGCCTGGCGGCTTTGGAAAACGTGGTGTCGAAGGTATGATTTCAACCGCCCAGTTTGCCCGCGAAAACAATATCCCGTATCTGGGAATTTGTTTGGGGATGCAGGTGGCCGTCATCGAATATGCTCGTCATAAAGCAGGCCTGACACAGGCTTTCAGTACCGAGTTTGAACCTAATACGCCAGATCCTGTGATAGGTCTTATTACAGAATGGCAGAAAGAGGATGGCAGTGTAGAACAGCGTGATCATGATTCAGATCTGGGTGGCACCATGCGCTTGGGCGGTTATCCCTGTGTACTGAAACCAGGATCTCTGGCACAACAGATTTACGGTGCTGATGAAATCGTTGAGCGTCATCGTCATCGTTATGAGTTCAACAATAATTACAAACAGAAACTGGAAGATGCCGGATTACTGTTTTCTGGCATGTCAAAAGATAACTCACTGGCAGAAATGGTCGAGATTCCAGGCCATCCCTGGTTTGTGGCCTGTCAGTTCCATCCAGAGTTCACCTCCACTCCAAGACACGGACATCGATTATTTGAAGGTTTTATCAATGCTGCGGTGGCGAATCATAAAAAACGAGGACAGCAGTAATGCAATTATGTGGTCATGAAGTTGGTGGTAAACAACCGTTGTTTTTGATTGCCGGCACCTGTGTTATCGAAAGTGAACAAATGACCATGGATGTGGCTGGTCAGTTAAAAGAGATGACAGACAAACTGGGTATCCCTTTTATCTACAAATCCTCATTCGATAAAGCCAATCGTACTTCTACTAATACCTATCGCGGTCCTGGTCTTGAAGCGGGTATGGCGATTCTGGAAAAGGTTAAAAAAGAATTCGGCCTCCCTATTCTGACAGACGTTCATGAAGACACTCCGCTGGCAGAAGTTGCCAGTGTGGTCGATGTATTGCAAACCCCAGCTTTCTTATGTCGTCAGACCAATTTTATTATTAATGTTGCCAGCCAGGGATTACCGGTAAACATCAAAAAAGGTCAGTTTCTGGCGCCATGGGATATGCAGCATGTCGCGGATAAAGCCAAATCAACGGGTAACCAGCAGATCATGTTATGTGAACGTGGTACCTCATTTGGTTATAACACATTGATTTCAGATATGCGTGGTTTACCGACCATGCGTCATATGGATTGCCCGGTAGTATTCGATGCCACCCACTCAGTGCAGCAACCTGGTGGTCAGGGTGGCAAAAGCGGTGGCCAGAGACAGTTTGTACCTGTACTGGCACGTTCTGCAGTAGCGGCTGGCATTGCTGGCTTGTTCATGGAAACGCATCCGGATCCTGAAAAAGCCCTAAGTGATGGACCGAATTCCTGGCCACTGCATAAAATGCAGGCTTTACTGGAAACGCTGATTGCTATCGATAAAACAGTTAAACAACAAGACTTTATTGAAGACGCCTACCTGTAACAGGTGGCATGCCAGAACAGGGTTATTGTCTGGCAACTTCAACTATAGATGGAGACAATTATGAGTAAAATTATAGATGTTCGTGGCCGTGAGATCATTGATTCTCGTGGTAATCCTACGGTCGAAGCTGACGTTATTCTTGCCAGTGGTGCTATGGGAAGAGCAGCTGTACCTTCAGGTGCTTCAACTGGCGAACGTGAAGCGATTGAGTTACGCGATGGCGATAAGTCACGTTATCTGGGCAAAGGCGTAACCAAAGCTGTTGAAGCAATCAATACTGAGTTACGTGCGGCTGTTGTTGGAATGGATTGTCTCGATCAATCCAGCCTGGATGAAAAACTCATTGCCTGTGATGGTACTGATAATAAACAACGTCTTGGCGCCAACGCAATTCTGGCGGTTTCCATGGCGGCAGCAGTAGCCGGTGCGGATGAACAGGGTTTGCCTTTATATCGCTATCTTGGTGGAGATAAGGCGGTGACCTTGCCGGTACCGATGATGAACATTATCAATGGTGGATCACACGCTGATAATAGTGTTGATTTTCAGGAATTCATGATTGTGCCAGTCGGTGCCAAAAGCTTCAAAGAAGCCGTTCGTGCCGGAGCAGAAGTATTTCATCAGTTAAAAGCAGTTTTATTAGCCCAGGGTCTTAATACCGCTGTGGGCGATGAAGGTGGATTTGCCCCCGATCTGGCGTCAAATGAAGCCGCTATGGAACTGATTATGCAAGCCATCAAACAGGCCGGCTATGAGCCGGGCCGTGATGTCATGATCGCGCTGGATGTCGCCAGTTCCGAGTTTTATAAAGACGGTATGTATCGTCTGGAATCCGAACAGCGTAGTCTCACCGCGGCTGAATTAACCGATTTGCTGGAAAACTGGTGCAACAAGTATCCAATCATCAGCATTGAGGATGGCATGGATGAAAATGACTGGCAGGGATGGAAGTTGCTGACCGATCGTTTAGGGGATCGTATTCAATTGGTGGGTGATGATTTATTTGTTACCAACAGTGCGATTCTGCAGAAGGGCATTGAAGCCAAGGTGGCCAACGCGATCTTGATTAAGCTGAATCAAATTGGCACGTTGAGTGAAACACTTCATGCAATGAATATGGCCGCTGAAGCAGGCTATAAATCAATTGCATCCCATCGCAGTGGCGAGACTGAAGATACGTTTATTGCTGATTTGGCGGTGGGCACCCAATGTGGTCAAATCAAGACTGGCTCAATGTCGCGTTCAGACCGGGTAGCAAAATATAATCAGTTGCTGCGTATTGAAGCTGAACTGGGCGCTGCAGCAATTTATCCGGGGTTGCGGGCTTTCGCCTGTCAGTGAAGTTTGACGTATGAAAACAGTACTGATTGTGCTGACGTTAATTTTTGTCATGCTGCAATACAGATTGTGGTTGAGTCATGATGGCTTACCAGCTTTGTTAAGACTTCATCACACAGTTGAAAAACAGCGTATTGATAATGCAAAACTTGAAGAGCGTAATCAGGTACTGGCGGCAGAAGTTGCTGATCTTAAAAGCGGTTTGGATGCGTTGGAAGAGCGTGCTCGCAGTGAACTGGGTATGGTTAAGCCAGAAGAGACCTTTTTTCACATAATCGAACTTCCAGATGATGATGAACAATAAAGTCTGGGCGGTGGTGCCTGCTGCAGGGATCGGCAGCAGAATGCAGGCCGATCGCCCTAAGCAGTATCTACTACTGAATAATCAACCAGTAATTGTTCATAGTCTGCAACGGCTTATCAGTCATCCTGCAATTGAAGGGGTCGTTGTCGCGCTTTCAGCCAATGATCCCTACTGGCCTTCATTGAATCTGCCATCACACTGGCCCATCCATACAACACTGGGGGGTGAGCATCGGGCAGATTCAGTGAGCAATGCGTTGGAATTTTTAAAAAATCTTACCCGGCAGGATCCCTGGGTCCTGGTTCATGATGCAGCACGACCCTGCATTCGGCACAGTGATATTGATTCCATGTTGCAGCAATTAAGCGATGATCCGGTGGGCGGTATTTTAGGTGTGCCGCTAAGTGAGACGATCAAGCGTGTGAATACAGATAACACCATTGAAGCAACAGTAGATCGAACTGGATTATGGCGAGCATCCACTCCTCAGATGTTCCGTTTGAGAGGTTTGGCTGAGGCATTAACTCAAGCGAAACAAAGTAATATCAATGTTACAGATGAGGCCAGTGCAATGGAGTTTATGGGCTTAGTACCCAAAATGGTAGCTGGCCATGCTGACAATATCAAAATTACTCTGCCACAGGATCTGGCATTAGCAGCGCTCTTTTTACAACAACAGAATAATGGAGAAGCTGCGTGAGAATCGGCCACGGTTATGATGTACATCGGTTTGCTGAGAACTGTTCGTTAATTATAGGTGGCGTAAATATCCCTCATACGCATGGACTGGAGGCTCACTCCGATGGGGATGTGTTGATTCATGCAATATGTGATGCTTTGCTCGGCGCTGCAGGCTGGTGGGATATTGGCCACCATTTTCCAGATGATGATATGGCCTTCGCGGGAATTGATAGTCGGGTACTGTTGCGTCGTGTTTATGACGATTTGAAAGCGGCAGGCTGGCAGGTCAGCAATGTCGATTCTACAGTGGTAGCACAAGTCCCTAAATTAGCGCCGTATATCCCGCAAATGCGAGAATTGCTGGCCACTGACCTGCATATTGAGTCCTCAGCGATTAATATCAAAGCGACCACAACCGAAAAGCTGGGCTTTGTCGGCCGCCAGGAGGGCATAGCGGCTCATGCTGTGGCGCTTATCCAAAAGGTTGTATCTGTTTGAAACATTTTGATTATTTTTCCCTGCCACGCCATTCTGCCACTGCGTCAAGTTGTGGTGCCAAGTTACGTGAGAAAGCCGTTTATTTTGAAGTGGAGGAGCATCTGCCATTTTCGCCGGAGGGCGAAGGGTCGCATGTCTGGCTATATGTGCAGAAAACCGATACCAACACCGACTGGCTGGCCCAGGAAATTGCCCGTTTTGCCGGTGTATCACCCGTTGCAGTAGGTTACGCCGGGCTTAAAGATCGTCATGCAGTTACTTCACAATGGTTCAGTGTAAATTTACAGGGGTTGCCAGAACCGGATTGGCTGGCATTTGAAAATGAACAAATCAAAATTCTTAAAGCGGTTCGTCACAGCAAAAAATTAAAACGTGGGGCACTTGCCGGAAACCGTTTTCGTTTGCGATTAACCGACATTGTCGGTGACATGAATATCTGGGAGCAGAATCTGCAATTAATTGCGGAGCAGGGGGTACCTAATTATTTTGCCGAACAACGTTTCGGTCATCACGGTAATAATCTGAAAAAAGCAGAGCAATGGTTCACAGAAGGGACCGAGCCGAAAAAGCGTAATCAACGCAGTATTATTATTTCAGCAGCGCGTTCCTGGCTGTTCAATCTGGTGCTGGCCGAAAGAATCCGTCAAGGCAACTGGAATCAACTGTTGGCAGGTGACGTTATGTTGTTGGCTGGTACCAGAGCCAGTTATTTTGTCGCTGAGACCAAAGATGACGTACTTGAAAAGCGAATTAACGAAATGGACATCCATCCGACCGGACCACTCTGGGGTAAGGGGGAAGCTATCAGTAAGAATGATACGCTGGCTCTGGAACAGAGTGTATTAAAAGACTGGCAGGATTGGCAGCAGCAGCTGGAGAAACTGGGTTTATCGCAGGAACGTCGTGCGCTGAGATTGTTTCCACAGAATCTTAAATGGCAATTTATCAATGAAACCAGTTTACTGTTAGAGTTTGAATTGGGGCCGGGCAGTTATGCAACGGCTGTTTTGCGAGAACTGGCTGAAATTCAGGATATGTCGCAGAAAATTTCCGCAGTGTCACCGAGTCCTAGTGAATAGGATTCAGTGATCTCTGAAGGAGGCTGATATGAATCTCTCCATGATTAAGGTGTTATTGCTGTTTTTATTATGCCTGCCATTTTCTGTTCAGGCAGTAGATCGGTGGCAGGCGTCGAGTGGTAATAAACATACCGCGGTACTGGAATTATTTACTTCAGAAGGCTGTGGCCTTTGTCCACCTGCGGAACGCTGGTTATATCAACAGCAGCGGGCAGAGCTTGATTATATTGTTTTGGGCTTTCATGTGGATTATCTGAATGATAAGAAAGGCTGGGTAGATGCATTTGCCAAACCGGTATTTTCTGAACGCCAGAAACAATTGGCCCGACTGAACCGATATCAAACTATTTACACTCCGGAATTTGTGTTAAGTGGCGAGTCCCTGCCAAATTGGCGGGCGAATTTCGCTGAAGCAGTAAGTTTTCTCAATGAATTTGATGCTCAAGCACAGATTCGTTTAAGGGCTTATCTGATTAATGATCAGTTGATGATTGATAGCCGAAGCCTGGTAACGGGTGAGGAAAATCGTCAACACAGCAAACTGTACTTTGCTATTACGGAGGATGATGTCAGCAGTCTTGTCCTTGGTGGAGATAATGCCGGACAGACCTTTAATCATCAAAACCTGGTTCGTCGATGGTTGGGTCCATTTGAGCTTGATGATTCTGGTGAAACCTTTATTGAACATCAAGTGAAATTGTCACCTGAATGGCAGCAGGACAAACTGAAACTGGTGGCGATTGTTCAAAATTTATCCGATGGTTATATTTTGCAGGCCGTGGAATTACCCTTAACACAATAGAAGTTAGATGGATTATTTACCAATATTTATAGATTTAAAACAACGCCAGTGTCTGGTGGTTGGGGGGGGCGAAATTGCAGCTCGTAAAGCAGCACTATTGTTGAAAGCTCAGGCATCAGTAACCATTGTTGCCCCCGAGATTGCAGAGATGTCGCGCCAATTGCTGGAAGAGCCTGATTACAAGGGCAGGTTGCGTTGGGTCAATGATAGATTTGATTCAAGCTACCTGAATCAGCAAACGCTGGTGATCGCAGCGACCAATGATGAAAAAGTTAATCTTGAGGTCTATCAGGAAGCCAAAGCCAGAAATATTCTCACCAATGTGGCTGACCAACCCGATATGTGTGACTTTATTCTGCCTTCGGTTCTGGATCGATCACCGATTGTGGTGGCGATATCCAGTGGTGGTCAGTCACCTATTCTTGCCAGACAATTACGCGCAAGACTGGAAACACTGATTCCACCGGCTTACAGTAAACTGGGTTTACTGGTGGGGGAATATCGTGAGCGGGTGAAGGCAAAGTTCGGCCATATTAAACAGCGTCGTCGTTTCTGGGAGTCTGTTTTACAAGGCCCAGTCGCCGATCATGTATTGGCGGGACGTGATGAACTGGCCAGCAAAACCCTCGAAACCCTGATTGATGAAACCGCTGATAATGCTTTGCAACAAGGAGAAGTCTATCTGGTGGGAGCCGGCCCCGGTGATCCCGATTTACTAACCTTTAAAGCCTTACGATTGATGCAGCAGGCCGATGTGGTTTTTTACGATCGTCTGGTGAGCAAGGAAGTGCTGGCATTAGTACGTAAAGAAGCTGAAATGATTTATGTCGGAAAACAGCGAGCATGGCACAGCAAGCGTCAGGATGAAATAAATCTGCTATTACTGGAACACGCTCAGGCTGGCAAACGTGTTTTACGTTTGAAAGGTGGAGATCCGTTTATATTTGGTCGTGGTGGTGAGGAAATTGCCACGCTGGCTGAACAGAAAATTCCTTTTCAGGTCGTGCCGGGAATAACAGCGGCCTCCGGTGTTGCTTGCTACTCCGGTATTCCATTAACACATCGTGATTATTCACAAAGTTGTGTGTTTGTAACAGGCCAGTTAAAAGAAGGTGAGCTGGATTTGAATTGGCAGGCCTTAGTGCAGCCTCGCCAGACAGTGGTTGTTTATATGGGCCTCGCAGGGCTTGATATTCTTAGTCAGAAGCTACAACAGCACGGCATGAAAGCCGATATGCCTGCGGCACTGGTTCAGCAAGGCACAACAGAGAATCAAAAGGTTTGGACAAGTACTATTGCCGAGCTTCCTGAATTGGCAAAAAAACAACAACCTGTCGCACCAACGCTACTGATTATTGGTGAAGTTGTACAATTGCATAATCAACTATCCTGGTTTTCCTAATAAAATCAACAGATTAATATTCCCTTATTGTTTTAGGAATTTTTCCTAATTCTATGTGCGAAACGTCATGCTAGCATCGCCCTAAGCTTCATAGAAAGCGATATAAAAAAATTAATACAAATATTAAATCTGGGAGATTAAGATGGCGATTCCATTCCGACGGGGCCTCCTGCCTGCGTTGCTAGCTAGTGCATTAACTCCGGGACTCAGCTTAGCTGCAGAACCGGATCTTCAACTTGAAAATATCGAAGTTATCAGTCTCACACCATTACATGGGGTAGGACTGGAGGCAGATAAAATTCCAAGTCATGTTCAAACTGCAACTGACGAAGATATTGAGCGTAACCAAAGCTTGGATATTTCTGATTTTATGAATCAGACAATGGATAGTGTGAGTCTGAATGCCGCTCAAAATAATCCTTTCCAACCTGATTTGAAATTCCGTGGTTTCACCGCTTCTCCACTTGTCGGTAATTCTCAAGGAATATCGGTTTATCAGGATGGTGTTCGTATCAACGAACCTTTCGGCGATGCGGTGAACTTTGAATTATTGCCTAAATCGGCAATTGCCAGCATGAATATGATGTCAGGTTCAAATCCATTATTTGGTCTGAATACTCTGGGTGGTGCTTTATCGATTCAAACGAAAAACGGTTTTACCCATCCTGGTCATAGTCTGGAAGCTTACACCGGTTCATTTGGTCGTGATTCGGGCACTATTGAAACGGGGGGCAATGACGGCAATTTTGGTTATTTTGTGACCGGTTCCATTACCAAAGAAGATGGTTGGCGTGATTTTTCACCTTCCAGAGTTGAACAGTTCTTTTCCAACTTAAGCTATCGTAATGAAACCAGTAGTCTGGATTTTGGTATTACCGCTGTTGATAGTGATTTGAATGGTAACGGTGCTTCTCCAATTGAGTTAGTTGCTGACGATCGGGAAACTGTTTTCACCCATCCAGATAATACGCAAAATGAGTTGCGTATGTTCACTTTGAATGGATCACATTGGGTGAATGACAATGTCATGCTGTCTGCTAACACCTATTATCGTCGAAGTGATCGCAGCACGTTTAATGGTGATGGTTCTGAGTTAAGTGTAATTGGTGGGCAAATCGGCGAAGACGAGGATGGTGTTGAAGGTGTATTTGATGGTGATGACGAAATCATTAGTACAGATTCGCTCGGCTTTGCAGATGGTGATGATGTAGCCCTGAATAACACTAGTAAAACTGAACAAGATAGTTATGGTTTTGCTTTACAGTCAACCTTTTTGAATGATTTGTTCGATCGGGAAAATCAATTGATTGTTGGTGCTTCCTACGATACTTCAGATGTTAAATATTCATCCCAATCTGAAATAGCAGAATTTACTGATTCGCGTGGAACAGATGGAACGGGCTTCATTATTGATGAAACAGTAGTTGATGGTGATATTGAAACAGACACATTCAGTTTGTTTTTCACTAACACACATTCATTAACTGAACGTCTCGATTTAACTGTGGGTGGACGTTATAACTGGATTCAGATTGATATTTCTGGGACCAGCGAAGGTGGTGAACAGGATCTTAATGAGTCTGGTAATAAACATGTATTCAAACGCTTTAATCCTACAGTTGGTTTAACTTACGCGTTACAGGATAACTTGACTGTGTATGGGAACTATAGCGAATCTAATCGTGCTCCCACTGCATCTGAACTGACTTGTGCCGAACCAGAGTCACCTTGTGCTTACCCTAATGCTTTTTTAGCAGATCCTCCTCTGGATGATGTAGTCGCTAAAACAGTTGAGGCAGGTTTGCGTGGACAGCAAGAAATGTTTAATTGGTATAGCAACATTTATTACACTCAGCTAACGGATGATTTGTTCTTCTTCTCAGAAGATGAAGAAGTTTCTGAAGAAGTTAGTGGGCGTTTAGGTCTGGGTAACTTCAGAAATATTGACAAAACAGCACGTGCAGGGCTGGAAGTTGGACTGAATGGCCAATATCAACAACTGGCCTGGTTTAGTAATTACAGTTATGTTCGGGCGACCTTCGAAGATAATTTTGATTATTCCCGTAATGGCAATTTATTCAGCGTAAGTAAAGGCGACCGTCTGCCAAGTATTCCTGAACACAATATCAAGATCGGTGTTGATTATGCCTTTACACCGAAATTATCTCTTGGTGCGACAGCTTCATATCACTCCAGCCAATATTACCGTGGCGATGAGGCAAATGAAGATAAGAAAATCAGTGGTTATGGATTGGTTAATCTCCATGGTCGTTATAAGCTGAATAAAAATGTTCAGTTCTTTGCCAAAGTCGACAATTTGTTTGATAGTGAATACGAGAACTTTGGTTTGTACGGCGAACCTGATGAAGCGCCTGGTCTGGATTATGAAGATCCCCGCTTTGTTGGAGCAGGTGCACCGAGAGCCGGATGGATTGGTTTTAAAATTACTCTTTAATCCAATTGTTAAGCTAAAAGAAAGGCCGCTATATGCGGCCTTTCTTTTTTATAAATCAATAAATCGCATCGATAAGTCGACAGCCTGCAAATCTTTGGTTAATTGCCCCACAGAAATTCTATCAACACCTGTCTCAGCAATACTTCGTAGCGTCTCTTTATTAATACCACCAGAAGCTTCAAGAGCTACTTTACCCTGAGCAACCACAACAGCCTCGCGAAGCATCTCCAGTGAAAAATTATCCAGCAAAACAATATCCACAGCAGTATTGAGTACCTGATGTAATTCATCCATAGACTCGACTTCAACTTCAATTGACACATTTGGATGCAAAGCTTTGGCCTGAGCTACCGCTGCTGCAATTGAGCCCGCAGCAAGAATGTGATTTTCCTTAATCAATATGGCGTCATACAGCCCAAAGCGATGATTAACTCCGCCACCACAACGTACCGCATATTTCTGGCCAAGCCTTAATCCTGGAAGGGTTTTGCGGGTATCCAGCAGTTTAACCGGCAAGTCTTTGATGATGTCAGCATAAAGTTTGGTATGAGTAGCGGTACCGGAAAACGTCTGCAAAAAATTCATAGCGGTACGTTCGCCACTCAATAATGCCCGGGCATTACCGGAGAGTTCACATACCACCGCATTTTCCCGCAGCAAATCGGCATCGTTGAAGAACCAGTGGATTTGAATACTTGGATCCAGCTGCTTGAAGACTTCATTAAACCAGTCTTGCCCACATAGAACAGCATCCTGACGACTAATTAGTCTGGCTTTGGCTATCGCATTTTTTGGAATAAGATCTGCGGTGAGATCTTGTTGTCCAATATCCTCAAGTAGGGAGAGTTTGACTTGTGAGGTAATAAAATTTGCTGGAATGAAATTCTGAATCGTCATAGTGTTAGGGGTTCAATTTAAACAGACGATAGGGTAACTGTTAAAGCTCTGATAATCTATTCAGAAACCTATGTTGGAGAGATGAGTGATTATCGACAAGCAAAGTGGATGGCTGGATGCGGCGGAGATTTTACCCTCACCAAATTATGATGACCGTCCTGATGAGAGCGATATCAGCGGCATCATTATTCACAATATCAGTTTACCGCCTGGACAGTTCGGCGGAGGCTGGATTGCCGATCTTTTTCTAAACCAGCTTGACCCGAATGCACATCCTTATTTTGCAGAAATCGCGCATCTAAAAGTTTCATCGCATTTGTTGATAAGACGAGATGGATTGATGCAGCAGTTTGTGCCATTTCAAAAACGTGCATGGCATGCAGGGGTATCCTGCTGGGAAGGGCGTGAACGTTGTAATGACTTTACAATCGGTATTGAAATGGAAGGTGATGATGAAACGCCATTCACCGAAGATCAATATCAACAACTAGCAAATGTGAGCAAAGCTCTGCTTGCAGCCTATCCATTATTATCGAAAGAAAGAATTACCGGTCATGAGCATATCGCTCCTGGACGTAAAACTGATCCCGGGCCCTATTTTGATTGGGTCTATTTCAAACAATTATTGCAAGCATAAAAAAAGCCGCCAGGAGGCGGCTTTAGTCGATTTTAAATGATTATCACTGCGTGATCGCAATCAGCTCGATATCAAAAATCAAAGTTTCATTGGGGCCAATCATTTCACCGGCACCTTGTGGACCATAAGCCAGATTGCCTGGGATGACCACGCGCCATTTACCGCCTTCTTTCATCATCTGCAAGACTTCCTGCCAGCCTTGAATAACGCCATTCACTGGGAAGGTTGCTGGTTCACCACGCTGAATAGAGCTGTCAAATACAGTACCATCAATCAAAGTACCTTCGTAATGGGCGATGACTTTATCAGTTGCTTTTGGTGTTGCGCCATCACCTTCTTCAAGAATTTCATATTGCAGGCCGCTATCGGTTGTGACTACACCGTCTTTTTTAGCGTTTTCTGCCATATAGGCTTTAGACTCGGCTTGTTTTTTGTTCATCATTGCAGCCAGTTCTTGTGATTTTTTCTGCTGGTATTTACCAATGATTTCCTGCGCAGTTGCCTGATCCATCTGTGGTTGACGGCCAGCCATCATGTCGGCAACACCTGCACTGAATGCATCCATTTCAAGCTCTACACCTTCCATCATCATTTGTTGACCGACTTGTATGCCGAAGATATAGCTGAGTTTTTGTTGTTCGGTATCGAGGGTGGCGTTTTCTGCCATTACATTAGCTCCAAATAAAACGGGAAGGAAAGCGAGATATTTCAGTTTCATGTCTTATGACTCTCAAATTTTAAATAAAATAATTTAGCTTGCGTGCGTTAGAGATCTTATCAGCCGCGAAGTTCGCCATGCGATTGTCTCATATTTTTTCACAGCTTTCAGATTGAATAGCCGAGTAATACACTTGGTTATTCGTTCAAATGATACTATAATGGTATCAATTAGGAGGGCGTCAAATGTTACGCATGAGTAAATTGACTGATTACGGCATTGTGCTGATGAGTTACATAGCCGAGCACCGAAGCAAACAGCATAGTGCCCACATGCTATCTGATGCCGTGCATATGCCATTGCCGACGGTGCGAAAAATTTTAAAAGTGTTGTCAGCCGGAGGACTACTGACTTCAGAACGTGGCGCGCAGGGTGGATATACATTAAGTGGAGATCCCGCCAGTATTTCCGTCGCGCAGATTATTACCGCAATTGAAGGTCCTATCGCTTTAACGGAATGCGTAAGTACTGTTACGCATTGTGATCAGGAAACGCATTGCACCGTGCAGACAAACTGGAACCAAATCAATAATGCCGTATTTCACGCGCTGGATGAGGTCAAGTTAGCCGATATGCTGGCGCCAACAGTTTCAGCGCCGCGAACAGTTCAATTTTACCCGCCCAATTACAGGGCAAGAACAGTTACCTTACAGGATGGTGATCAACATGAATGATCAAACACAACAACTAGAAGCAATTACCCAGAAAGAATACAAAGCTGGCTTTTATACTGATATTGAATCAGACAGTTTGCCACCGGGTTTGAATGAAGATGTGGTTCGTCAGATCTCCCTTATTAAAGGTGAGCCGGAGTTCATGCTTGAATGGCGCCTGAAAGCCTTTCGCCATTGGTTAACGATGGAAACGCCGGAATGGGCACACGTCCATTATCCTGAAATCGACTATCAGTCAGTCAGTTATTATTCAGCTCCCAAGAAAAAAACTGATGGACCAAAAAGCCTGGATGAAGTTGATCCGGAACTATTGCGTACCTATGAAAAGCTGGGTGTACCATTAGACGAACGGGCGCGTTTGGCAGGGGTTGCAGTTGACGCGGTGTTTGATAGCGTTTCAGTCTCGAATACCTTTAAAGATAAACTGGCCGAGCAGGGCATCCTGTTTATGCCAATCTCAGAAGCCATTCATGAGCATCCTGAACTGGTCAAAAAATATCTGGGTAGTGTTGTTCCCTATAAAGATAACTATTACGCTGCATTGAACTGTGCTGTGTTTACCGATGGTTCTTTTGTCTATATCCCCAAAGGGGTGCGTTGTCCGATGGAACTCTCCACTTATTTCCGTATCAATGCGGCTAATACCGGACAGTTTGAACGGACGTTAATCATTGCTGATGATGACTCCTATGTGAGTTACCTGGAAGGGTGTACAGCGCCTATGCGTGATGAAAACCAGCTGCATGCGGCGGTAGTAGAACTGGTGGCACTGGATCGTGCAGAAATTAAATATTCCACTGTGCAGAACTGGTATCCCGGTGATGAAAACGGCAAAGGTGGTATTTATAACTTTGTAACAAAACGTGCAGCCTGTCGTGGTGAAAGTTCAAAAGTCTCCTGGACTCAGGTCGAAACTGGCTCAGCCATTACCTGGAAATATCCAAGTGTGATTTTGCAGGGGGATAATTCTGTAGGTGAATTTTACTCAGTGGCTGTTACCAATAATATGCAGCAGGCTGACACCGGAACCAAGATGATCCATCTGGGTAAAAACACCAGCTCGACCATTATCTCCAAAGGTATTTCGGCTGGTAGATCATCCAATGCCTACCGCGGTCTGGTTCGGATTGGACCCAATGCCGAGAATGCGCGTAACTACACGGAGTGTGATTCGTTACTGATGGGCGATAAATGTGCTGCGCATACCTTTCCGTATATTGAAGTGAAAAATCCGAGTGCTCAGGTTGAGCACGAAGCCTCTACTTCAAAAATCAGTGAAGATCAGCTGTTTTATTGCAAGCAGCGTGGCCTTGATGTGGAAGATTCTGTATCAATGATTGTCAACGGTTTCTGTAAACAGGTTATTCGTGAGCTGCCGATGGAATTTGCGGTTGAAGCTCAGAACCTGCTGGGCTTGTCGTTGGAAGGCTCGGTTGGTTAAACAGCGTTCACTTACATAACTACATGTTGGGCGGGTCAGGCCGCTTAACCTATAAAAAATGAATAGAGAATAATTATGAAAATGTTGGAAATAAAAAATTTACACGCATCAATTGAGGGCAAAGAAATTCTGCGTGGTATCAATCTGACGGTCAATGCTGGCGAAGTTCATGCCATCATGGGACCAAATGGTGCCGGTAAAAGCACCTTGTCAAATGTATTAACAGGTCGTGAAGGCTATGAAATCACCCAGGGTGAAGTCATATATAAAGGTCAAAACCTGCTGGAACTGGAACCTGAAGAGCGTGCCAGACGCGGCGTGTTTCTGGCTTTTCAGTATCCGGTAGAAATCCCCGGCGTCAGTAATATCTATCTGCTTAAAGCCGCATTAAATGCCATTCGTAAACATCAGGGTCTGGAAGAGCTTGATGCCATCGACTTCCTGACGCTGGTCCGCAGCAAAATGGCGTTGGTCAAGATGGACGAACAGTTTTTACACCGCAGTGTAAATGAAGGTTTCTCCGGCGGTGAGAAAAAACGTAATGAAATCCTGCAAATGGCCTTACTGGAGCCGCAACTGGCCATTATGGATGAAACCGATTCAGGCCTGGATATTGACGCTCTGAAAACCGTTTCTGAGGGGGTTAATGCCTTGCGTAGTCCTGAGCGTTCATTTGTGATGATTACCCATTATCAGCGGTTACTTGATTATATCGTTCCCGATTTTGTCCATGTGTTGTCTGAAGGTCGCATCGTAAAATCGGGTGATAAAGAATTGGCAAAAGAACTGGAAAAATCCGGCTATAGCTGGGTGCATGATGCACCAGAGCCGGAAGGGCAGCCTGCATGAAAGTATTAACAGACATTCATACCGATTTTTCTGCTGTTGCTAACAGCCGTGACATTATGGTGGCTGACAACGCACGTTGGAAAACCCTGCGTGAACAAGCTCAGCATCAGTTTGCACGAATGGGCTTACCCGGCAGAAAAGAAGAAGACTGGAAATACACCAGCCTGTGGCAGTTTGGTCAGGAACAGTTTGTTCATCAGGTATCCCAACCAGGATATGCTGATATTCATGAGCTGAAGCTGGTTGAAGATGCCTATCGTCTGGTGATTGTCGATGGTCGTGTGGATTTGACTGCATCATCCATTGACAGACTGCCTGATGGGCTTACCGTAACGCCATTATCTCAATCAATTGAGCGCGCCAGCGAATTTCTCAATCAACAAATCAGCATGGAAAAGCCAGGCTTTAATGCGATGAACACCATGTTGATGAATGAGGGGGTTTTCATAGAGGTAACTGAAAATACAAAGATTGATAAACCGATTGAATTAATCGTGGTAAACAGCGGCCATACGCAACATTACGCAATGCATCTGCGTCATGTCATTGTGCTTGGAAAAGACAGTCAGGCAACCTTTATTGAAACCTATGCTGGCAATGATAAAGCCAATGGTTTGACCGATGTAGTAACTGAAATAAGTCTGGCTGAAAATGCAGAATTATTTCATTACAAATTACAGCGTGAATCACTGGGGCATTATCATGTTGCCACTATGGCTGCCTCACAGGCTACTGACAGTAAATGGCATAACACCAATATTTCTCTAGGTGCAAAACTCGCCAGAAACGATGTACACAGCCAATTATTGGGAGAGCAATCCCATGTGACGATGAACGGTCTGTATCTGGTGACCGGAGAACAGCATGTAGATAATCACACTCGCATTGATCACAGCGTCCCAAATACCACCAGTGAAGAAGTTTACAAAGGTGTATTGGATGAACAAAGCCATGCGGTGTTTAACGGCAAAGTAATCGTTCATAAAGATGCCCAGAAAACCGATGCCAATCAAAGCAACCGCAATTTACTGTTGTCTCGTGGTTGTGAAATTGATACCAAACCGGAAATGGAAATCTATGCCGATGATGTCAAATGTGGACATGGTAGTGCAGTAGGTCAAATCAATGAAGATCAATTGTTTTTCCTGCGTAGCCGTGGTCTCGATGAAGTTAGTGCTCGTAGCTTGCTGACTTTTGCCTTTGCGGTTGACGTGATTGAACGCATTACCAATCAGGAACTCAAACAATCTATTACCCAGGTAATTGAAAAACGTTTACCTAAAGGTGGTGTGCATGAGTAATTTGAACATTAATACTATCCGTGCGGACTTTCCGATTCTGCATCAGGAGATTAATGGCTATCCATTGGTGTATCTGGATAATGCCGCCACCAGCCAGAAACCACGTCAGGTCATTGATGCCGTCAGTCATTATTATCTGCACGATAATGCCAATATTCATCGTGGTGTACATAAGTTAAGTCAACGTGCTACCGATTTATATGAAGCAGCCCGTGGCAAAGTTCGCCAATTTGTAAATGCCAACTCAGATAAAGAAATCATCTTTACCCGTGGAGCCACCGAAGCGATTAATCTGGTGGCGCAAAGCTTTGTCAGACCAAAGCTGCAAGCAAATGATGAAATACTGATCAGTCATTTGGAACATCACGCCAATATCGTGCCGTGGCAGATACTATGTGAACAGACTGGTGCCAAACTCAAAGTGATTCCGATGACTCAGACAGGTGAATTGGATTTAACGCAATTTGATACCATGCTGACTGAACGCACGAAGATTCTGGCTATCGGTCATGTCTCCAATGCACTGGGCACCATCAATCCAGTTAAAGCGATGACTGAAAAAGCCCACGCGAAAAATATTCCGGTATTAATCGATGGTGCACAGGCTGTGCCGCATATGACAGTCGATGTTCAGGATCTGAATTGTGATTTTTATGTGTTCTCCGGCCATAAGATGTTTGCACCCACTGGTATTGGTGCGTTGTATGGACGTGAAGATCTACTAAACGCCATGCCACCCTATCAAGGTGGTGGCGATATGATTCTTTCGGTAAGTTTTGAAAAAACCATCTATAACGAGCTGCCAGCCAAATTTGAAGCAGGTACACCAAATATCTCCGGTGTTATCGGTTTGGGTGCAGCGATTGATTATATGTGGCAGGTGGGGATCGATAATATCGCCGCCCAGGAACATCACTTGCTGGAGATAGCGACCCGCAAAATTGAGTCTTTGCCTGGTGTCAACATTATTGGTACCGCTGCCGAGAAAGCTGCAGTAATTTCTTTCATGATCGAAGGCGTTCATCCACACGATGTAGGCACTATTTTTGATCAACAAGGCGTTGCTATTCGCACCGGGCACCATTGTGCTCAACCGGTAATGGAGTTTTATGATATTCCGGCCACTGCACGTGCTTCATTTGCCTTCTATAACTCAGAAGAAGAAGTCGACGCATTAATTAACGCCATACAAAAGACACAGGAGCTTTTTGCCTGATGAGTGATTTAAGAGAGCTTTACCAGCAAGTGATCATGGATCACAACAAACGGCCACGTAATTTTCGTGAGATTGAGAAAGCCAATCATCTTGCGCATGGCAACAATCCGTTGTGTGGCGATAAGCTGGTGGTTTATCTCAAGCTTGATGGCGATAAGATTGATGATGTCAGTTTCAAAGGCAGCGGCTGTGCCATCTCCATGGCCTCTGCATCATTAATGACTGAAGCTTTGAAAGGCAAAACCATTGACGAAGCTCAGGCCATTTACGAGCAGGTACATAAATCCATGACCGGTGAAGAAACTGACCGAAACCTGCTGGGCAAACTGGAAGTGCTTAGTGGTGTTAAAGAGTTTCCGGCACGGGTAAAATGCGCGACTTTGTCCTGGCATACCGTGCACGCCGCGATAGACAGTGATCATGATATTTCGATTAGTACTGAGTAATTTATGAACGACAATCAGGTACAACCTTTTACCGCTGAAGATATAAAAGAAGATGTAATTGAGATGCTCAAAACCATCTTTGATCCCGAGATCCCGGTCAATATCTATGAGCTTGGATTGATCTATGAGATTGATGTGAGTGAATCCGGAAATGTGGTTATCCAAATGACGCTTACCGCACCGGGATGCCCCGTGGCACAGACGTTTCCCGGGGATGTAGAAAACAAAATCAGCAGCATTGACGGTGTGAACAAAGTGCATGTTGAACTGGTGTGGGATCCACCCTGGACTCGAGACCAAATGAGCGAAGCCGCTCAATTACAACTAGGTATGTTTTAAGTTTGTTTGGTTAACTTTGACAAGTAGAGAATTGTGGCAAAAAAAAACCGTGGATAGGTCTATCCACGGTTAAACAGATCGCATGACCAATCTGAAGAGGTAACAAACTTTAACACTACAGTTAGCAACTATTTCAGGGCTAAGCCCCGAGAGAATCTCATTAGCAAGCTGTTGGAGTTAATCATAGTCATCTTAGACGCCACCGCATATAGGAGGAATTCCTTTTATTCTTCTTATGTGTAGACTCGGTTTATCAATGTTAAACGGTGTAGTGAACTGATTTATTATTAAATTTAATTAGAATTAATAATTAAATATAAAAACAATTGCTTAAGTCCGTTTTTCTCTATTTTTATAGCGTC
>NZ_DFTU01000014.1:21754-26932 GCF_002379485.1 Methylophaga sp. UBA4204
TCTATTTTTATAGCGTCATTAACAAAATAAGGAAAATATCCTATATGGGATATTTTCCTCTTTGTCTACTATCCACTCACAGAAATCAAACTGAGCCGGATAATATGAACATTGCCACCACAAACTCTGCCGAATTACTCAAATTCAAACTCACTGACATGATCGATGATGTATTAGCACATGACGGCTACAGTGATATTCATATCGAAGTTAAGATTCTCAAGCGTGGCCAGAAAGAAGTCATATTACACTTTGGTAAGCAATATCGGTTTGTTATCGACATGCCAGTTAAAAGCACCTCGAAAGATACGGTAGGCTCGAATTGAATTGTTCATTGGGCAAGGAGCGGGTGCCTCTAACAAATACCTCAAATAAAAAATCACCTTTTTTTCCTTTGTGAATAATGATTGAAAAAGCCATTTAAGCTATTCACAGTAATTTTATTTCTCAGTTTACTCATTGAATTATATTGATAATGATGCTTTATCAGTTTAGCTTTTATGTTAATTAATAATAACTAAACACATAACATTAGTTTAAGGAGCAATGATTATTCTCATTCCATGTGATATCGAGAGCGCTATATGAGCTTAAGAGGCCTGATCAATAGTCGAATTATATTTTCGGTGATCATTATTATTCTTGTGGGGGGCTTGTTAACAATATGGCAAGCACGTCATTCAGTTGAACGTGAGGTAAATTCTTCGTTCAATCTGGCCCTGCAAATGATTGATTTGGGATTTAGCCATTTATCCCGAACTTCCATGACTGAATATGAATGGCTTCAGCAAATTAGTGCGATTCAACATACCCGTCATCTACATATAAGTCTTATTAATGAAGAGAATGAGGAAGTAGAATGGTTTGTATCTGATGATATAGATGAAGAGTTACCACCTCAATGGTTTCAACGAGCTGTTAAAACTACCTATCCATCTTCAAAATATGACATAAAACTTGCTGATGGCAGAGTAAAAAAAATTATTGTTCGAGCTGATCCGATGGATGAAATTGCTGAAGCCTGGGAGGAATCGGAAGCTTATTTCTGGTCAGTAATGACAATGGTCGCTGTAATATTTTTAGCCATTAATTTTGTATTCAATTCCATGCTACAAAATGTGCGGACGATTGTTGTTGGGCTTAGGCGTGTAGAGTCTGGACAATATGGACGTAAACTACCGCCCTTCAAAATCAGTGAATTCGATGCTATTGCCACAGAAATCAATCACTTGTCTGATGCTTTGAAAGTCGCCAAAGAGAATAATCAGGCGTTAGCCCGTCATACAATGCAGATTCAGGAATCCGAAAGACGAAACTTATCCCGCGAATTGCATGATGAAATGGGCCAATCGTTGACTGCTATAAAAGCCATGTCTACAGCGATTCGCCAGCCGGGTACGGATGTAGCAAAAATTTCCGATTCAATCGCTGAAATATGTAACCATTTGGCCGGCGTGGTTCGTTCCATGATGCGAACCTTGCATCCGTTAAGTCTTGCTGATTTAGGCTTGGGGGCAACGCTGACCGATCTTGTTAATGAGTGGCGTCGTAGGCATCCCGATCTGGTGATAAAACTGGATTATGATGACTGTCTGGATGATGTTTCACATGAATTGGCGATACATGTTTATCGAATTGCACAGGAATGTCTCACCAATGTAGTGCGTCATGCCAATGCCACTGAGGTAACATTACTGATTCGGCAGGAGGGCGAGCATACCTCTCCACGTGTAGTTATGCGGATCCATGATAACGGGCAAGGCGGTGAGACTTCCGGACATGGGTTCGGGGTATTGGCCATGCGAGAACGGGTTGAGAATATGGGAGGCCGTTTCAGATTCGAGTCTGAAGCAGGAAAAGGCGTTAATGTCAGTGTATGGATGCCAATCATAGAGAAAACAGAGAATGAATGATAAAAAGATAAGTGTATTGCTGGTAGATGATCACCAGGTGGTGAGAGCCGGATTCAGAATGTTACTGGATTCTCAACCATTTATTGGCGACATAGTGGATGTTGATCGTGGCGAAGTGGCCTGTCATGAATATGAACGCAAGCGTCCTGATGTGGTGGTAATGGATTTATCCATGCCCGGCATTGGAGGATTGGAAACCATTCGTCGTCTTAAAAAGCAGGATCCACAGGCCACTATACTGGTCTACAGCATTCATGATGAATCGATCTATGTCGAGCGTGCCATTCAGGCCGGTGCTAAAGGCTATGTGACTAAAAACAGTGCTGCAGAAGTACTGGCAGAAGCCGTGTTAGCGGTATCTCAGGGCAAACGTTATATTGAACAGGATATTTTGCCCAATATAGATGATTTCAAACATCCCAGTGATACGTTGCATTACGGTCAGGTGGTGGAGTTGTTATCGCCAAGAGAGTTTGATGTGTTTTGTCTGACGGCTAAAGGGATGACTGCACATGAAGTCGCTGCAGAATTACATTTAGGCTATAAAACAGTGGCGAACTACAACACACAGATTAAAAATAAACTGAATGTAAACACCACGGCAGATCTGGCGAATATTGCCGTTGTATTAGGTATTATTAAACATTAACCTTAATTGCTATCCAGTTGATAACTAATAGTTAATTTAAAAGTATTGCAAGCCTCTTGAATTTTTTTTGACACATCCCAATCTTGCTGATCAGAAGACAGTATTCGTCTTCATGATGAACTTGTTATGGAGGTGTTTTTATGGCTATTCAACGTTATAGACCTTACAGTCTGCTTGATAATCTGCAGCGTGAAATGTCGACGCTATTCCAGTCACCGGCCGCTGAAACCAACTTCAGTGAAGAGGATTGGACACCAGCAGTTGATATTCAGGAAAACGCAGAGAGTTTCATTATTCACGCTGATTTGCCCGGCGTTAAAGCCGCTGATATTGAAGTGACAGCCGAAAATGGTCTGTTGACCATTAAAGGTGTGCGTGACAGTAAAAAAATTGAAGAAAAGGATAATTACAAACGTATTGAACGCTTCAGTGGCAGTTTTATGCGGCGTTTCACCCTACCGGAAACCGCTGATGTAGATAACATCAATGCCGCTTCACGGGATGGGGTGTTGGAGTTGACGATTCCTAAAATGCCACAGCTTCAACCCAAACGCATTGAGGTGAATGTTCAGCAGTAAAATCAAATTAAAGCCCCGGAAAGTTATTTTCCGGGGCTTTTTTTGTATACAGGAAAAATTCCCAATATAATGATAACCGGGTTAGGGGTTAGCTAATCAATTCAAAAAGATAACCAACATTGCTCTTGCGGGTAGAGAATGGAAGCAGGTTTTTATATTTAAGGAGCAATACTATGAAACATACAGCTACATTATTAACAGCTGCAGTCACAATGTCTTTATCTTCAATGGCATTGGCTGATAACGACAACTATGATCTTGACGATATCCGTGAATGGAAACTGGTCAAAATGGAAACGTGTATGGATGCTGCTTTGGATACCATTCCTGGCAATGTTCGTAAACTTGAAATGAAAATGGAAGGTGATGACCCAGTATATGAGTTTGATATTGAAGCTTCGGCAAATGGCAGTACCTACAATGTCGAATGTAATGCTGAAGAAGGTTTTGTCACCGAAGTCGAGCGTGAAGTAGAAGCAAATGATCCTACATTCCAGAAATACGCCAAAATTGAAGAATCAGCAGCTCGTCAAACGGCTTTGGATTTCATTCCGGGCGAAGTAGTTTCCAATGAATATGAAATCGGTTACGAAGGTTCGGTCACTTATGAATTTGATATCGTGAATGAACATGGCCGCGAATATAAAGTAGATGTAAATGCCGTAACTGGTGAAATTGAAGAAGCCAATTTAGAGTTGTATGAAATTGGTATGGAAAAAGAACTGAAACAATAAAATCAGTCTTGGTAACACTAAAAAGCCGGCTATCATGCCGGCTTTTTTTATGTGTTTTACATCAGGTCTTTTTTGAGTGCTTAGTTCACGGTTCAAAGATTATTTAACCCGCATTCCCGGTTTTGCTCCTTCATCGGGGTTTAGGATAAACAAGTCCTTACCACCAGGGCCTGCGGCCAGCACCATGCCTTCTGATAAACCGAAGCGCATTTTACGTGGGGCCAGATTTGCGACCATCACGGTTAATTTACCGACCAGATCTTCAGGTGCATAAGCAGATTTGATGCCTGCAAATACCTGTTTTTCAGCCAGTCCGATATCCAACGTCAGTTTCAGCAGTTTTTCAGCACCTTCGACATGTTCGGCATTAACAATTTTGGCGATGCGTAAGTCAATTTTGGCAAAATCATCAAACTGAATTTCTTCGGCAATCGGATCAATATTTTCAGCTGTTTTGGTGGGGGCAGCTGTTGCAGCCATATTCTCTTTGGACTCTTCAATAATAGCGTCAATTTTGTCCTGTTCGACCCGAGTCATTAAAGGTTTGAACGGTTCAATAGTATGACCTAATAATGGTTGACCAATATCAGCCCACTGCAATGGACTAATTTTTAAGAAAACTTCAGCTTGTTCAGCCGTTCGTGGTAATACAGGTTTGAGGTAAGCAATCAAAACACGAAACATATTGATGCCCATACTACAAACGGCTTGTACTTCTGCGTCTTTGCCTTCTTCTTTCGCCAGCACCCAGGGTTTTTGTTCATCAATATACTGATTGGCTTTGTCTGCCAACGCCATGATTTCGCGCATTGCCTGAGCAAATTCGCGATTGTCATAACGTCTGGCAATCGACTCAGATTGATCGGTGAATGCGTTAAATAATGCTTCATCAGTCAATGAGTCACTTAATTTTCCATCAAAGCGTTTATTGATAAAACCGGCACAGCGGCTGGCAATATTCACAACCTTGCCAACCAGATCTGAATTAATGCGACTCTGGAAATCTTCCAGGCTCAAATCGATATCTTCAATAGTGTTATTCAGCTTGGCAGCAAAGTAATAACGCAGATATTCCGGATTCAGATGATTCAGATAAGTGCGGGCCTTGATAAAAGTGCCACGCGACTTGGACATTTTTTTACCATCAACGGTAAGAAAGCCATGCGCATACACACGGTTTGGTAATCTGAAACCGGCACCCTTAAGCATGGCCGGCCAGAACAGCGCATGGAAATAGATAATATCCTTGCCGATAAAGTGCACCATTTCAGTCGGGCTGTCGGCACGCATAAATTCATTAAAAT
>NZ_DFTU01000107.1:0-291 GCF_002379485.1 Methylophaga sp. UBA4204
AAATCCATCATTGCCTGATTGAATTTTTGCTTATCATCACCGTAGCGTTCTTTCAGTGTGGCCAGCTTGGGTGTCAATTTACGCATTGACGCCATCGAACGGTAACTGGCTGCTGACAGTTTATAAAACGCCAGTTTGATCAGAATGGTCAGTAATACAATGGACCAGCCCCAGTTGCCCGTTAATTTATGTAGCCATTCCATGACGATAAATAACGGCTTGGAAATAATGGTCAGAATACCGTAATCAACGGTCAAATCCAGATTATCTGCAATTGGCTCAAGACGTTGA
>NZ_DFTU01000107.1:489-4334 GCF_002379485.1 Methylophaga sp. UBA4204
ATCGCTTTACCGTAAAGACTGATTTCCTGTAATGGTTCAGCAGGAATTAAGGCTGCCACGAAATAATGTTGAATCATCGCCGCCCAGCCACCATTCACATCACGACGAAAATCATTTTTTTCCAGTTCACCAAAATCCACTTTTTCGTATTCATTACCCGGACTGGAAAAAACAGCACCCGTATAGGTATAGATCATGAAACTATCATCTTCAGGTTGATTACGATTAAATTGTGCATAGGGATAAGCAGCAAAACGTTCGCCAGACTGGTTTTCTATCTGATAAGTGACATCTACCAGGTAACTGTCACGGGTAAAAGTATAGGTTTTAATCACGGTCAGCCCGTTATCAGATTCCCAACGCATCGGAACGCTCAGACTATTTTCATTCTCCCCCATAACATATTCGGATTTTTCCGCAGTATAGGTTTCATAATGTGTCGGTGCCGAGCCTTCGGCTCGTAAACCTGATTGAGTAACAAAGAAATTCTTACGACTGTCATTTAAAAGCTGTACTGGCTCATCAGGCAAATCTACATCAACAGGATATTGTAATAATGCCAGTTCACGGATATCCGCCCCACGTAAATCAATTGTCGCTTCAATTACATCGGTTTTTACACGGAGCTGATTAGCTGAAGTCGCTGTGGCTTGTTCGCTTTCCGGCATTGCAGGCAAGCCATCTGCAGTATCTGTTGGTAACTCGGGTAAATCATCCTGCGACTGGGCGTTTTCTGAAACAGGCTGGTCTGCGTTATTTTGCGTTGCAACCTGTTGCGGGCGCACATAGTCATTTTGCCAGGCTTCCCACAACAACAGAGAAACAATTAACAGGCCAAAAATAAACAGAGTTCTGAGGTTATCCATTGTGTTTTTTTGTCTTTAGTTCAGGAACAGGATCCACGCCGCCGGCGTGCCAAGGATGACAGCATGAGATTCGGCGTAAACCGAGCCACACACCACGAAGCGAGCCATGCGTTTGAATGGCCTCAATCATATATTGGGAGCAAGTAGGTTGAAAGCGACAGTGCATGCCCATGAACGGGCTTAATAAAAAGCGATACGCGCGAACAAAAGCGATTAGGATGTTTGCCATTGTGCCACCACGGTTAACCAATGTCGCTCCAATGCTGCCCATAATTGCGACGAATCCCGCTGACTAATATCAGGACGTGATAACACCACAATATCGATATTGGATAAAGCTGATTGATGCTGCCGGAAAGATTCCCGGATGATTCGCTTTACCCGATTACGTTGACTGGCCAGTTTAAGATGCTTCTTTGCGATAGCCAGTCCCAGTCGGGGATGCCCGACAGAGTTTTCAACGCTTAGAATCGTCAGACCACCGCCACCAGTGCGCTTACCCTGACGAAAAACCCGGGTAAAATCTCCCGGGCTATTCATTTTCATGGCTCGGCTGAAAGTGGCCAAGTCATGCACCCTCTGAGAACAGAGAGAATTAAACAGAAAGTTTTGCGCGGCCTTTGGCTCTACGGGCATTAATAACACGACGGCCGCCGACAGTTTTCATACGTGCGCGGAAACCATGAGTGCGCTTGCGCTTCAGATTACTAGGCTGAAAAGTTCTTTTCATTTCACCAACTCCAGGAATAACAATGGTTTTGCAGCCGGTAAGCGTCTCTCGAACGGAAACAGCCGGGGCAAAAGACATGGGATTATAGAGTTTGCAGGCATAACAAGTCAAACCGCATTCATCCGACCATGCAACATTATTTTACTTGCCAAAAGCCCCGCATGCAGATAACTTTAGATGCCCTGTCTGTCGCGCTATACTATCACGAAAAAAGCCTGCAGTTATTAGTCTGTTTTCTGTAAACCTTTATATTAGTCAAGGAGTTGCTGTGTCTTCACCCCTTTGGGAAAAATGCCTATCCCATCTCGAAGGTGATCTTTCGGCACAACAGCTGAACACATGGTTACGGCCCCTGCAAGCCATCGAAACGGAAGATAGTCTGCGCTTGTTGGCGCCAAATCCTTATGTTAAGGCCTGGGTTCACGAACAGCTTGAACAACAGATAAATGCGCTGATCAAAGGATTGACCAACGGCAGCATCAATAAAATTGAAATCGAAGTCGGTACCAAAGATTCCATTTCCGCCGAAAAAACCAAACGTCGTGTCAAAACAACGGATAAAGCCCCCGCATCAATAGCAGTTTCGGAAACAGAACCTTCCCCCGCGATTGGCAGCCCGATGAATCCGTTGTTTACCTTTGATAATTATGTTGAAGGTAAATCCAATCAGATTGCCCGCGCAGCATCTTTACATGTTGCTGAAGCACCGGGTACCTCCGGTTACAATCCATTGTTCCTCTATGGCGGCACCGGGCTTGGCAAAACCCATTTGATGCTGGCGGTCGGCAACAAAATTCGCCAGAACAATCCCAAAGCACGAGTGATTTATTTATCCTCCGAGCGCTTTGTACAGGACATGATTACCGCATTGCGTAACAACGCTATTGATCAATTCAAAGCACATTACCGCAGTGCCGATGCATTATTAATTGATGACATCCAGTTCTTTGCCAAAAAGGAACGCTCTCAGGAAGAGTTCTTTTATACCTTTAATAGTCTGCTGGAAGGCCAACGGCAAATCATTCTGACCTGTGACCGGTTTCCCAAAGAAGTTGAAAATCTGGATGAGCGTCTGCAATCTCGTTTGGGTTGGGGGTTAACGATTGCCATTGAACCACCAGAGCTGGAGACCCGTGTCGCTATTCTGATCAAAAAAGCGCAACAAAATCTGATTACCCTACCGGATGATGTGGCCTTTTTTATTGCCAAACGCATTAAGTCAAATGTCCGTGATTTGGAAGGTGCCTTGCAACGCGTCATGGCATTCTCGCGCTTTACCAACCAGCCACTGTCGATTGATATGGCTCAGGATGCTTTAAAAGATCTGCTGGCTTTGCACCAAAAACTGGTCACACTGGAAAGTATCCAGAAAACTGTTGCAGAATACTTCAAAATACGGGTATCGGATTTACTGGCAAAAAAACGCACGCGTTCGGTTGCCCGTCCACGACAAATAGCAATGGCGCTGGCAAAAGAGCTCACCAGTCATAGCTTGCCGGAAATCGGTGAAGCGTTTGGTGGACGAGATCACACCACTGTTCTGCACGCTTGTCGTAAAGTAGTGGAACTGAAAGAAACTGATAGCCGCATCGCGGAAGACTACCGTAATTTACTTCGAACTTTATCCAGCTAGCCGAGAGAGACATCATGCAATTTACTGTGAGCCAAGACATTATTGCCCGTCCCTTACAACTGGTGTGCAGCATCGTTGAACGGCGCTCCACCCTGCCTATTTTGTCTAATATTCTGTTACGTTGCCGTGATCAGCAATTAACCATGACCAGTACCGATATGGAACTGGAAATGATTGCAACGTTACCGGTAGCGGTCGAAAAAGAAGGTGAAACCACTGTCTCTGCTCGCAAACTACTGGATATCGTTCGCGCCTTACCCGCAAACGCCACTATTAGCTTTCAGGCTGAAGACAACAAATCACTGGTTCGGGCAGGAAAAAGTCGTTTTTCTTTAGCCACGCTACCGGCAACAGACTTTCCAGATAGCGAAGGTGCAAATTATCTTGATCAGCTGACAGTTCCTCAATCAGCATTAAAAGATCTGCTGGATGAAACCAGTTTTGCCATGGCTAGCCAGGATGTACGGTATTACCTGAATGGTCTGTTGCTGGAACGCGAAGAAAACATCTTGCGTGCGGTAGCAACAGATGGTCACCGACTGGCATTGGGCAGCATTGAAACAGCAGAAAAAACCAACGAAAAACACAGTGTCATTGTGCCGCGTAAAGCGATTTT
>NZ_DFTU01000084.1:0-304 GCF_002379485.1 Methylophaga sp. UBA4204
ATTACGACTTTAACGATCGCCTGATACCGGCGGTCACACGATTGTTTTCGCGCCTGGTCGGAGTTGGCGTACCTGTTCCGGAGGAACTGCCCTAAATCGTCCCAGTGACGTGTTCAAGAGGAGATTTAAATGAGTATTTTTGAAGAAAGAGAGTCTGCGATCCGCGCTTATTGCCGAGTATATCCAGTGGTATTCGATAAAGCGGTTAATGCCCGTCAGACTGATGAAAGCGGCAAGGAATATATTGATTTTTTTGCGGGTGCCGGCGTGTTGAATTTTGGTCATAACAACCAGCGTATGACCA
>NZ_DFTU01000084.1:396-4960 GCF_002379485.1 Methylophaga sp. UBA4204
TAAACGACAGTTTATGCAGCACTTCACCGATACCATTCTGAAACCTCGCAATATGCCGCATAAAATGCAATTTATGGGGCCTACCGGAACCAATGCGGTGGAAGCCGCAATGAAACTGGCAAGAAGAGTTACCGGTCGTCAGGATGTCGTGGCTTTCAGTCATGGCTTTCATGGCATGACACTGGGGGCACTGAGCGCCACGGCGAATCAGTACTTCCGTAATGCAGCCGGTGTGCCGCTCAACCATGTGAAACATTTTGCCTTTGGCTGTGAAGAGGTTTGTCCGGGCTGTGAACTGGGTTGTGGAATGCAAAGTATTGATCAGTTAACAGCAATCTATAAAGACAGCTCCAGCGGTATTGCTCCGCCCGCAGCATTTTTGCTTGAAACGATACAGGCAGAAGGCGGTGTGAAGGTAGCATCAAAAGAATGGTTGCAGGCCCTGGCAAAATTGGCCAAAGAAGTCGGGGCATTATTAATCGTCGACGATATTCAGGTGGGCGTTGGCCGAACCGGTTCGTTTTTCAGTTTTGATGATCTGGGTATTGACCCTGACATTATTTGCCTGGCCAAAGGTATTGGTGGCATGGGCACACCGATGGCGATGAATTTGGTGAAGCCGGAACTTGATGAACACTGGTCGCCCGGTGAACATACTGGCACTTTCAGAGGCCAGGATATTTCCTTTGTCGCTGGTGATCAGGCACTGACTTATTTTGACAATGATGAGTTGATGAAAGAAGTCAAAACCAACGGCCAGCAAATGGCTGAAGCACTGGCACCATTGACGCAGCGGTATCCGGAAGTGAATGTGACTGGTAAAGGCATGATTCTGGGATTGGACGTCGGCAATGGAGATAGAGCCAAAGCGATTGTGAATCAGTGTTTTGATGCCGGGTTACTGATTGCCAGCTGTGGTACCGGTGGCCGTGTTGTCAAATTGATCCCCCCATTAACCACGCCCCAATCTGACTTAAAGACGGGACTGGATATTCTGGTTGAAGTAACAGACAGAGTCATGCAAATGGAGGAAGCCGCATGAGACAGCGTGATGATATGACTTTTCCGTTTGAAGAATACGAGCGACGACTACGCGAGTTAAGAGAACGTATTGCCGAACGGCATATGGATGCTGTGGTCATTTCCGATCCTGAAAATATTATGTATCTGACGGATTATCAGACGACTGGCTATTCATTTTTTCAGGCGTTGGTAGTGCCGTTGGAAGATGAACCGTTCATGATTACCCGTAAACTGGAAGAATCTAATGTAATCCATCGGACCTGGGTAGAGATTACCCGGCCGTATCCTGATACTGGCGATGCCATTCAGATGCTGGTCGATGCACTGCGTGAGTTTGGACTGGATAAAAAACGCATTGGATATGAACGTAACAGCTACTTTTTCCCTGCCTATCATCAGGACTGCATTCATACCACTTTGACCGATGGCAAACTACTGGATTGCTTTGGCATCGTAGAGGAAGGGCGGGTATGCAAATCAGCTATGGAAATTGCCTTGATGCAGAATGCTGCCAGAGCCACTGAAGCAGGTATGCAAGCCGGTATTGACGCTGTGCAGGAAGGCGTTACTGAAAATGAAATTGGTGCGGCAATCAGCGCAGCAATGTTTAGAGCAGGAGGTGAACCACCTGCGGTGATGCCGTATGTGACTTCCGGACCACGCACCATGATTGGTCATGCCACTTGGGAAGGCCGTATTGTTCAACCAAATGAACATGTTTTTCTTGAGGTGGGGGGCTGTTATCGCCGGTATCACACCGCAATGATGCGCACAATTGTTCTGGGTGCATTAAGCCCATCAATGTATAAAGCCCAGGAAATTATGAAAATGGCGCTGGACGCAGTACATAAGAATTTTCAGCCAGGCATGACCGTATCCGATGCCGACAATATGATTCGTAATATCATTACTAAAAATGATATTGGTGCACGGCTGGTGACCCGGTCGGGTTATTCAATTGGTATCGCCTTTCCACCCAGCTGGGATGAAGGGTATATCGTTAGTCTCAAACAAGGTGAATCTGCTGTGCTGAAACCTGGCATGACGTTTCACATTATCCCGTGGATGTGGGGCATCGATGGGGATAAAACCTGCGGTATCTCTGACACCATTCATATTACCGAAGATGGCTGCGAGTCCTTTTTCACCATGGATCGGGATTTTGTGGTGAAAGCCGATCAGGGCAAACAAAAGCTCATCTCGGTTGATAAAAGCCCAAAAAGCGAAGCGAAAGCTGACAAACAAATTGAGCGTTCTCAGAAATCCGCTAGCTAATTAAAGAGGTTCACATGCTAACAGCAACAAATCCGTATAGCGGAAAAAAAATCGATAGTTTCCCCTGTCTCACTAAACATGAAATGTATGCCCGAATCGGTGAGGCCAGCGCAGCTTTTGCTGACTGGAGTGATCGAAGTTTTGAAGAGCGTGGAGAGGTTTTACGTTCAGTCGCCAGACAGTTACGCGCAGAAAAACATGATCTGGCACAACTGATGGCTTTGGAAATGGGTAAGCCAATAAGAGAAGGGGTACCAGAGGTTGAAAAAGCAGCCTTTTGTGCAGAATTCTATGCCGATAATGCCGAAAAGTTTCTGGCCAGAGACACTATCGAATCGGATGCATCACTTAGTTATGTCTGTTATCAACCTTTGGGCACATTGCTGGGCATTCTGCCCTGGAATGCACCATTATGGCTGGCATTCCGCTATCTGGCCCCCGCGCTGATGGCAGGCAATACTTGTGTGATGAAACACGATCCCCATGTGCCGCAAACGGCCCAGGCAATCGCAAATGCCTTTGTTAAAGCTGGCGCACCGGAAAATATTATGGTGAATTTGCCCCTGGAAACCCCAGAAGTAGAATTAGCGATTCGTGATCCACGCATAATGGCTGTTTCGTTTACCGGTTCTGGTGGTGCAGGCCGGAAAGTAGCCGAAATTGCAGGCAGTGAAATCAAACCCTGTGTACTGGAACTGGGTGGCTCGGATCCCAGTATTATTCTTGCCGATGCGGATCTGGAAACGGCCGCGGATGTGGTTACACTGTCGCGAATCATTAATGCAGGACAGTCCTGTATTGCCGCAAAACGAATTATTGTCGAGGCTGAAATCTACGACCATTTTGTCGAACTATTATTAAATCGACTCAAAAAATTGCAAATGGGCGATCCATTACAACCTAGTACCGATATCGGGCCGATTGCTCGCAAGGATTTACAACTGAATCTGCATCGTCAGGTGGAAGATACCGTTGCGGCAGGTGCGAAATGTTTATTAGGAGGCGAATTACCGGATACCGATGGTTTTTTCTACCCGGTCACCTTGCTGACCGAAGTGACTCCCACAATGTGTGCGTTTCGTGAGGAAACCTTTGGGCCAATTATGGCGGTGATTAAAGCAGAAGATCACGAACACGCACTGGAAATGGCCAATGACACGGAATACGGTTTAGGTGCCAGCATCTGGACTAAAAATGCCGAATTGGCTTCGCATCTGGCCATGCAGCTTCAATCTGGTCAGGTTGCAATAAACGGCATTGTGAAAACCGATCCTCGATTACCAAGCGGTGGAATCAAGGGATCCGGTTTTGGTCGAGAGCTCGGGCCACACGGAATCCATGAGTTTGTGAACGCCAAACAGGTGTGGATTAAGTAATTTCAATCAGGTTTAGAGGGTGAGATCATAATGATCTCACCCAATTTAAATCAATATTTTGTGATTTCAGTAGCTAGTTTTTCAGCTAATTTATCCAAGTTGCTACCCAATGCCCGCACTAAAGCCGGATAACCATCTGCTGCCAGAGTTGTTTCAATATGAAAGGGTGAGATGACAATCAATTCACCTGTGTGATCGCGCAAACGCCATTGTCCGCTGGTCACCGCTTTGCCAGTAAAGTGCCCATGAAACTGCTCAATATCCAACTGTAAATTCCACGCCGTTTGTTTTAATCCCCGACTATCTGACAGCACCAGCAACTCTGGGAGTTGTTTGCTCAATCGGCTACGCAATCCACGGCGAATTTGTTGGCCCAGGTTTTCTGCCCAAAGATGCTCATTGGCTTGATGCAGAGTAATGTCATCCATTTGCAATGCAATGCGTTCGCTGTCAAGAAATTCAGCCAGGCTAATAGAGCCTATTACAAGGACTTGTGCCTCAGGTGTTGAAGCCTGCTCAGAGGATTGAAAGGTTTCTGGCAGGGTATATCGTTGTGTATTAACTGCTTGATTGGCACAAGCCATTAAACTCATTACCAGCAATAAGCTAAAAAACAATTTATTGATTGTTATCAACATAAATAATCCCGATTATTTTGGCGCTCGTGGTAGTGGGTCGTCGCTGTCACGACGATCAAAAATTAGTGCATTGGGTTGTTCGCCCAAAGTCCGTGCGATGGGCTGAAGATCACGCAGCAGTTTTTCCAACCGTTGCAAGGTGCCTGTCATCTCTTGATAAGCGGAGGAATCAGGCGAAAGCCCCTGCAAAGTGGCTCGAATTTCTGTAAGTGTCTGATTAATATTTTCAGGGATCTGTTGCGTTTCAGAAGC
>NZ_DFTU01000005.1:0-466 GCF_002379485.1 Methylophaga sp. UBA4204
CCACGCAAAAAATGAACAGTGGGCTTTAGTCCATAATTAAAAATCAAGTTTTCGTAAAATTACATTGATAACAATTGCTTATGCTCAAGGTTTGGTGCTCACAGTACTAAGGTGCTCATTGTGCTCACCATTCTCATGGAGAGGAGGGGATAAAATGTACGATGAAAACTTTAGAAAATTATTACTGGAATAGTCGATAAGTTTCAGTCTCTCAATGGCGAATTAATCCAAAATAATTCAATAGAGATAGCTGCTAAGCCAAATCATGTCCTAAGCTGGTAAGCTACAACATTACTTTTCACAAATCATATCTCATGAAATACACCGACCTAAGAGACTTCATCACCAACCTGGAAAAACAGGGCGAACTAAAACGCATTACCACCGAAGTAGATCCCCATATGGAGATGACGGAGATTTGTGATCGGGTGTTGCGTGCCGGTGGTCCGGCGATTCTGTTTGAGAA
>NZ_DFTU01000005.1:556-1538 GCF_002379485.1 Methylophaga sp. UBA4204
CCGGCGATTCTGTTTGAGAACCCGAAGGGCAGCAAGATTCCTGTGTTGGCCAATTTGTTTGGTACGCCGAAACGCGTTGCCTTGGGGATGGGTGAGGATTCGGTTGAAGCGCTTCGGGAAGTTGGCAAGTTGTTGGCATTTCTGAAAGAGCCTGAGCCGCCGAAAGGTATGAAAGACGCTTGGGATAAGTTGCCGATCTTTCGTCAGGTGTTGAATATGGGCCCGAAGGTGGTGAAAAAAGCCCCTTGTCAGGAGCAGGTGATTGAAGGACATGCCATTGATCTGAGTGAATATCCGATTCAACTCTGCTGGCCGGAAGATGCTGCACCGTTAATTACCTGGGGCTTGGTCGTCACTAAAGGTCCACATAAAACCCGACAGAATTTAGGCATTTATCGCCAACAAGTCATCGGTAAAAATCGGGTGATTATGCGTTGGTTATCGCATCGTGGTGGGGCACTGGATTTTAAGGAGTGGCAGCAAACGCATCCGGGTGAACCATTTCCGATCGCTGTGGTGTTGGGCTGTGATCCAGCCACTATTTTAGGTGCTGTAACACCGGTGCCGGACACACTGTCCGAATATGCGTTTGCTGGATTGCTACGCGGTAGTAAAACCGAATTAGTGAAATGTATCGGCAGTGATCTGCAGGTGCCTGCTCAATCTGAGATTGTCCTGGAAGGTTTTATCTATCCGGATGATATGGCACCGGAAGGACCATACGGTGATCACACCGGTTATTACAATGAAATCGACAGCTTTCCGGTATTTACCATTGAGCGAATTACTCAGCGTAAAAATCCGATTTATCACAGCACGTATACCGGTCGCCCACCCGACGAACCGGCGATTCTGGGCGTGGCGTTAAACGAAGTATTTGTGCCGATTCTGCAGAAGCAGTTTCCGGAAATTGTCGATTTTTACCTGCCACCTGAGGGCTGCTCGTATCGGATGGCCGTGGTCAGCATGAAAAAACAATATG
>NZ_DFTU01000005.1:1649-28861 GCF_002379485.1 Methylophaga sp. UBA4204
TCAGCATGAAAAAACAATATGCCGGTCATGCCAAGCGAGTGATGATGGGGGTTTGGTCGCGTTTAAGGCAGTTTATGTATACAAAATTCGTGATCGTTGTCGATGATGATGTGAACGTGCGTGATTGGCAGGATGTGATCTGGGCCATTACCACGCGAATGGATCCGGCGCGCGATACGGTTTTAATTGAAAATACGCCGATTGATTATCTGGATTTTGCTTCACCGGTATCAGGTCTTGGCTCAAAAATGGGCATGGATGCTACCAATAAATTGCCTGGCGAAACTAACCGCGAGTGGGGTAGACCGATTGAGAAAGATCCGGCGATTGTCGCTCGGGTTGATGCGATTTGGTCAGAGTTGGGATTGGATGACGACGACTCAGCCCGGTAATTGAATACCGACAAAAGCCAACAGATTCAACACTGCCATAATTATCAGCAGCCAGATGGTGAATTGCATACCAATAATCCGGCGAGTAATGATGGCTTTGCTGACGCCATTGGCATGAATCAGTCGACCAATAATAAACAGGCTGCCCAGTAAATGAATTAGCCAGGCGGGGCCCTGACTGAGTTCTAATAGTAATAACAACAGCAAACCAATCGGTAGATATTCCACAGCATTGGCATGAGCACGAATTGCAGCAAGTAAATCCTGTTGGCCACCATCGCCTAAAGCTACTTTATGTTGCCGCCGCAGACTAATGACTTTTCGTGCTAGGGCGACAATCATCAGAGCGGCCAAAGCGGCATACATTCCTGTAATCATTGTCAGTACCTATAAACCATCAGTATTGGACTCTACCCAGCGTTCGCCACTCTGGTTCTGTTCTTTTTTCCAAAACGGCGCTTTATATTTCAGCTCTTCGATTAGCCAGTTGCATGCATCCAAAGCCGCACGGCGATGGGCCGACCAGCAACCGATTAATACAATTGCTTCACCGGGAAATACTTCGCCGACGCGATGCACGATAAGGCAATCATTTAATGGCCAGTCGGTTTTAGCCTGTTTTTCTAATTGTTCGAGATAACGTTGAGTCATGGCGGGATAATGTTCCAGCGTCATGGTTCTGACGGTGGCATCATCGTTATAATCACGCATGGTTCCGATAAAGCTGGCAGCTGCACCATCTCTGCCTGCAGGCATCTGCTGGGAAAACTCACTGAGCCATTGATAAGGCTGAAAGTCTTCATCGAGAATATGCGTGGCCATGATTAACCTCCGGTGACGGGGGGGAAGAAAGCGACTTCATCACCATCATTCACCTGACTTTGCATATTGGCATAGTCAAGATTGACGGCGACCAGTAGGTTGTTTGGTGGCGTGGCTGATTGCGTCGCCAAATCCCAAACCTCGGTCACAGTGGAAGCCTGTTCTACTGTGGTCTCACTCTGTCCCAGACTTTCTCGCAGGCTGGCAAAAAATTTGACTTGAATAGACATCTGGTTAATTGTTTCCTGGATCAAAACATAAGGATAACACCCAAAATGGCAGAATTAACGCATTTTAATCAGGCTGGCGAAGCACACATGGTCGATGTCGGTGATAAGGCAGTGACGCAGCGCAAGGCCGTCGCCAGCGGAAGGATTATCATGTTGCCGGAAACGCTGAAACTGATTGAGCAGGGCAATCATAAAAAAGGGGATGTGTTGGGCATTGCCCGCATCGCCGGCATTATGGCGGCCAAACGTACCTCGGATTTAATTCCGCTATGTCATCCGCTGGCATTAAGCAAAGTCACAGTCGAATTTGAAATTGATGCAGCCAATAATGCTGTAAATTGTCAGGCTGAAGTCGCTACATCGGGCCAAACCGGTGTGGAAATGGAAGCACTTACCTCGGTACAGGTTGCGTTGCTGACTATCTACGATATGTGTAAAGCGGTCGATCGCGGCATGGTGATCTCCGACGTCTGTCTGCAGGAAAAAGCTGGTGGAAAATCAGGTCACTGGCAACGTTCTATATAAAGAAAAAATTCTTCAATCCACTTCTTTATTCACAAAATTAAGTTTGAATTCAGCAACCGTTGCCTAAACTGAGAAATAGGATTTTTTCCTATGTGCTCGGGTAATGATTTTCTCGAAGCCCGCAACCTAACGCTGAGTTATTCAATGTCCAATTTTGTTTCAAAACTGCTGTTTGTTTTATTTCTCGTATTACCCATGGCGAGCCACGCATCTGAATTGCGTTTATTGATTGATATGCTGCATGAGAATGGCATGGTCAGCGAAGAACAGTATGGTCATTTGTTGGCTGAGCTGGAGCAGAACCAACAGAAAACGGCAAAAGAAAAACAGGAAATAACCGAAAAACTTGAATTAGCCACTCAGCCGCCTGAAGTGGAAGTCACCACTAAAGGTGGGCTTCGCGTTAGAACGACTGATGGTCAATTTGAAACCCGCCTGCGGGGGCGTTTAATGATCGATGCCGCCGATTATGATGGTGCGCCTCAAATTGCCGATGGAACCAATATTCGTCGTGCTCGCCTCGCCTGGTCTGGCCGGATATTCAGTGATTGGATATACAAGGTAGATTACGATTTCACGGATGGCGGTGAATTAAAAGATTCGTATATTGGTTACACCGGTTTTCCTCAAGCTCGTTTAAGAATGGGGCTTATGGAAATTCCTTTAGGCCTGCAATATCGCAGCAGTTCGGCCAATTCTCAGTTGATTGAACGCAGCCTACTTGGAGCATTTGGTGGGGATCGTTATATCGGTTTGATGGCCGATACCAAGCGTCAGCATTGGAGTGCCGCCGCTGGGGTTTTTGGTGATGATGCCAATGAACAGCGCGAACGAAATGATGAGGGTTGGGGGGTTGGTGCACGCCTCACGATTTCACCCATCAATCATAACAATAAGGTTTTACATTTTGGATTGGCATCTTTTTACCGGCATTTAAATGATCAGGCGACATTGAGATTTGATGAGCAGCCCGAAGCCCGGGTGGCCGGTTTTGATATTGTTGATACCGGCATTATTCCTGGAGCTCGAACCTATATCCGAAGCGGAGTGGAATGGGCAGCAGTACGAAATCGCTGGTCTGCTCAAGCTGAGTACATGGTGACCGATGTACGTCGAACAGTGTGGCAGGATGTTGGATTTTCTGGGGGGCATATTCAAAGCGGTTTTTTCCTGACCGATGATTCGTTGAATTATGAAAATGGTGATTTCGGTAGTCCGTATCCAAATCATCTTGTGGGCGAGGGCGGTTTCGGAGCTTGGGAACTGGTTGCGCGATACAGCACACTGGATTTAACCGATGAAGATATTATTGGTGGCGAAATAGACAGTCTCACTTTTGGTCTGAATTGGTATCCGGTGCCAATGCTACGATTTTCTGCCAATTACATTAATGTTCTGAATGTTGATGGTGGACCAAATGCAGGACAAGAACCGCGTATTTTTCTGGTACGCAGCCAATGGGCGTTTTAGCTGAAATATTACAATTACGATAAGTGATTTTCGAAGTTACATAATTATCTGGAGATTAAATTAATAAAATCTGTAATGCCCAGCGTTTCACCATTAACAAAACAGCTAACTAAGAGTTGGAAAAAATGTTTAAAGACGGGGTTAATCGCTAATTTTTGTGCAGGGTTTTTGATAAATTAGAACTTCATCACAATAGCAAAAGATTACTATTTTCTTGGATAAGAAATATTAATGCTGGTTCCAAATATGTCGATAATATTACAGAAAATTTTCGACCATAAAAAAGGAACAAACTTATGCTATTCAAAAAACACCTGCTGACAGCTGCCATCGGCCTGTCTCTCAGCTTTTCGGTTCAGGCATCGGAACTGGAAACATTGATTAATATGCTGCATGAAAATGGCATGGTTACTGATGAACAGTACGGCCGGCTGATGGGTGAGCTTGCTGAAAACAAAGCCACTAAAGAGCAGGAAAAAGCAGAGATAAATGAAAAGCTGGCTGAAGCAACCAAACCCTCAGATATTGAAATATCTACTAATGGCGGTTTATCACTAAAAACCCGAGATGGTCAGTTTTCTACAAAAGTTGGTGGACGGCTACAGGTTGATGCCGCCGCTTACGGTGGTTCACCTGATATGGGAGATGGAACTGATATTCGTCGTGCCCGTTTGTATATCTCCGGTGAGCTGTATCGCGATTGGGGTTATAAGCTGGAATACGAGTTTGATAACGACAGTATTACCGATGCCTTTATTTCATATGATGGTTTTGAAAACTACCAAATTATGGCGGGTCATTTCAAAGATCCATTCAGTCTTGATTATATGATCAGCGCCAACAACACCATGTTTATGGAGCGGGCATTACCCACTGCGTTTAATGCTGGACGACATATGGGATTGATGGGAGCTCGTAACAGTCAGTATTGGACTTTGGCGGCCGGTTTATTTGGCGATACTGTCGGAAATACTGGTGGTGCTGAGGATGAAGGCTGGGGCTGGAGTTCGCGTGGAACCCTGTCTCCGGTCAATGAACCTGGTAAAGTCGTACATATTGGTCTGGGTTTGAATTATCGCGATTTGCAACCTAGTAATGAGGTACGTTTCAGTCAAGCTCCCGAATCGGGTGTCTCTGGTGTGCGCATTGTGGATACTTCTACATTAACCAATGCCGACACGATGCTGAAAACCGGTCTGGAATTTGCCACTGTCATGGGACCGTTTACCGCTCAGGCAGAATATATCCGTACATCCGTGGAACGTGACAATATCAGCGATGCTGACTTTGATGGCTGGTATCTTCAAAGCAGCTATTTCCTTACCGGTGAATCGCGTCCATATAAAAACGGCGTGTTTGGAGGAATAAAACCCGATCGCAGAGTTGGTGACGGTGGTATTGGTGCATGGGAAGTCGCGATGCGTTATAGCTCGCTGGATTTCAATGATGGTGCGATTGAAGGTGGTGAAGCAGATTCAATGACCTTGGGGCTGAACTGGTATCCAGTGCCGATGTTACGTTTCTCAGCCAATTATGTGCATGTCCTGGATGTCGATGGCGGAACGTTTGATGGCCAGGAACCTGATGTATTCCAGGTTCGCAGTCAGTGGGCATTCTAATTCAGATATTCAGTTAAAAACTGTATAGAAAAGCCGCTGTTATCTTGAGCTAACAGCGGCTTTTTTGTTTATCTGGTAAGGATTATTCGGTTTCAGGTAGTGCGGTGAAAAACAATTGCTGATTATTCACCATGAAGCTATCGATAATCTGCTTACCAGATTCACCTGTCACAAAATCAATGTACTGCTTTGCCATGTCTGTTTGAACATGAGGGTGTTTTTCGGGATTAACCGCCATAATGTGGTATGGATTGGATAACTTTGCATCGCCTTCAAACAGCAGTTTTAACTGCATTTTTTCCTGATAGGCTATCTGTGTACCCCGATCTGTTAAGGCATAACCCGACATTTCATCGGCGATTTTCAGTACCGCCCCCATACCTTGACCGGCTTGCACATACCAGTCGCCAGAGGGATTGATATCGGCAGTTTTCCAGAGTTGGAGTTCTTTTTTATGGGTACCGGAATCATCTCCTCTGGAAACAAAGCGACTACCTGATTGAGCAATTTTTTGCATGGCTTCAGTGATGGTTTTAGCGAAAGTAATCCCCGCAGGATCATTCACTGGACCAACTAATACAAAGTCGTTATACATGACGTAGCGACGATCAATGAAATAACCCTCCTCGACATATTCAAGCTCAGCTTTTGGGGCGTGCACTAATGCCACATCGACATCGCCATTAGCACCAAGCTTCAATGCCTGGCCGGTGCCAACCGCAATTACCGCAACATTAATATCAGTAGATTCGGTAAAAGCTTTATTTAATAAAGCTAACAAGCCAGTGTTATCGGTGCTCGTTGTTGTAGAGAGTTTGAGCAATTGTTCGGCATGAACCGTAGTGCTCAGCAGTAAGCTGAGAAATAACAGAATAAATAACCGTTTCATCATGAAATATCTCGACAGAAAAAAATCAATATATTCCATCATATATATCGATGGGAGTAAACGTGTTTTTCCAAATGCTATCTAGGAGTGGCTAAAGGCTGTGTGGGTGAGAAGTTTTTTTATTTATTAGTCTATCGATTGTGGACATATTGTCAGGTTGTCGATGTTGATGAGCCTCTTTGCCAGCTTCCTGATTTTGAATCATTACGACTGGCCACATTAACCCTTTTGGCAGAGCGTTCATCATCGTTTAATGAATCCTATCCGGGGTAAGGGCAGGCCCATGGCAGAACTGCAGTTAAATAAGACTATAGTGAATAAAGGCAATGAGTTAAGCGGCTTTTGCCTGTCAAAGCGCTTTTTTTACCGCTATCTGCAACACACCTCTATTGAGTTTTCAGAATACCGTGCCATGGGAACCTGTTTGCAAGAGCCCCCCACAGTTACTGGTTAACCTTGTTCAAGTAATCGCCGTAGATCAATCATTGCGGCATTGGCTCTGGAAACATACGACGCCATAACCAATGAATGATTGGCAAACAGGCCAAAACCACTACCATTAAGAATGATCGGGCTCCAAACAGTAGCCTGAGTGGCTTCGAGTTCACGAATGATTTGGCGCAGACTGATTAGCGCGTTTTTCTTTTGCAAGACATCGGCAAAATCATGTTCTGCCGCTTTAAGCAGATGAATCATTGCCCAGATTGAACCGCGGGCTTCATAAAATACATCATCTATTTCCAACCAGGGTGTTTTGGTGACTCGTTCAGGTGAAGTCAAGGTTGATTGATGGGCCTCAGGATCACCTGCCAATGCGGTATTAATCTGAACTTGTCCTACACTGGCGCTGAGCCGTTGTGAGAGACTACCCAGGCGTTTTTCAGCCATACCCAGCCACGCGGCCAGATTATCGGCACGTGCATAAAACTGTGCTTCGTCCCGCTGCGGATCCGCCAGACGGGCCAGATAGCTTTCCAATGCCTTGATGCCGTCTCGATACTCACTTTCTGTGGGAGGAAACAGCCATGAATCCGAATTGAAATTAAATTGCGGTTCGGCAATGATCAGGTCTTTATCTTCTGCAGATTGCGATTGTGAGCGACTAATATCGTTACGTAGCGATCGTGAGTAGTCACGAATCTGCACCAGCACACCGAACTCCCAATTGGGCATATTATCCATCCACACGGATGGGGGCATCACGTCGTTGGTCAAATAACCACCCGGCTTATCAAGCAAGGTATTGGCAATAGTGATCAAGGTGGCGGTAGATGTGTAACCAGTGACCATATCGTGTTGTTTTTCGCTGGCGATTTCGCGAGCGTTTACCTCAGGATCAAAGGCACTGGGTGGATTACTCCACCACAACATGATGACGATAAAAAAAACCAGAATGACGGCGATCGCTATCATTAGCGCTTTGGATATCTGCCGACGGCTGTCAGGATCGCGGAAGGAATCAATAAAATTCCACCATAACTGACGACTGCGCTGAAAAAAAGAGTTTGCGGGCATAAAACATCCAGAAAGATTAATTGTCAGATTTCACCATAGCGTATTTTTGACAGCAAAAAAATGTTTAGGGTCTGTTTATTTTTCAAAGCTGTCACTATTTTTGAAAGATAAACAGACCCTAAGTCCTGCCGGGAGAGCTTTCCCGTTATTGTGCGGGATAATTTCCTGAAAAGTTTACGGTATTAAGCTTGACGTATGGCCTGATTGAGCTGAATAATGGCCGGTTTGAAGATGCTTTTGATGAAGCGGGGGACGCTTTAAGTATGACACTCAGAGTTGAGATAGAAGATCTGGCCAAGCATTTTGGCGAGATACGGGCTGTGGATGGTGTGACATTCTCAGTCAGTAAAGGCGAAGTTCTTGGATTTCTGGGCCCGAACGGCGCAGGTAAATCCACCACAATGAAGATGATAACCGGCTTTCTGGCGCCCACTCGCGGTACAGTCAGAGTCTGTGGTTATGATGTTTTAACGGATCCGATTTCGGTAAAAGCGAATCTGGGATATTTACCTGAAGGTGCGCCAGCTTATGCTGATATGACGCCGGACAGCTTCCTCAAGTTTATTGCTGATATTCGTGGATTGTCCGGAGCGGCTAAAAAACGTGCAGTAGCTTCCGCTGCAGAACGTGCTCGAGTCCTGAATGTGATGTATCAACCGATTGAAACCTTGTCTAAAGGTTACAAACGTCGGGTGGGGCTGGCACAGGCGATTCTGCATAACCCACCCGTATTGATTATGGATGAACCGACTGACGGTTTAGATCCGAATCAAAAGCATGAAGTACGGACGCTGATCAATGAAATGGCAGAAGATAAAGCCATTATTATCTCAACGCATATTCTGGAAGAAGTAAATGCTTTGTGTACACGTAATGTGGTGATCGCCAGCGGTAAAGTTGTGTTTGATGGAACGCCTGCCGAATTGGAGCAAAAATCACGCTACCACAATGCGGTCGTACTGTCGGTCAACGAAATTGATAACACCAAACTGTTGCAGTATGTCGCCGAATTGGATTTTGTTGCGGAAACTGAATTATTGATGGCGGGTAACGGTATCCGGGTGTTCCCAAAAGACAGCGCTCATATCACTATCGCCCTGTCAGAAAAAATTCGTGAACAGGGTTGGGAAATTGCTTCGCTTTATGCTGAGAGCGGTCGCCTTGATGAGGTTTTCCGCAGTATTACTTTGCCTAGAACTGCAGGAGTTAAATGATGAATGTGCTGAATATCTGGTTCATCATGAAACGTGAATTCGGTGGTTACTTCGCCACCCCGGTTGCCTATGTTTTCATTATAATATTTTTGTTGCTGGCAGGTTTTTCGACGTTTTATGTGGGCAATTTCTTTGCTCGTGGCGAAGCCGATTTATATCCCTTCTTCTCCTTACATCCCTGGTTATACATTTTGTTGATCCCTGCAATTTCGATGCGTTTATGGGCCGAAGAACGTAAAAGTGGATCGATTGAGCTGTTAATGACCTTGCCGGTGTCGGTATTTGAGGCTGTTCTGGGCAAATTCTTTGCTGCGTGGGCGTTTACCGGTCTGGCATTAATTCTCAATTTCCCGCTTTGGATCACGGTGAATTATCTGGGTAATCCAGATAACGGCGTGATTTTTACCGGTTTTATCGGCAGCTTCCTGATGGCGGGTGGTTTTCTGGCCATTGGTTCCTGTGTTTCAGCCTCCACTAAAAATCAGGTTATTGCGTTTGTGCTTAGCTTGATTGTCAGCCTGATATTTGTGCTGGCGGGCTATGGCATTGTGTTGGATTTCTTTAGTAGCTGGGCTCCACAACCTCTGGTTGATGCGATCAGTTCATTCAGTTTTCTGACCCACTTTGATGCGATTTCCAAAGGGGTAATTGATTTACGTGACATATTGTATTTCGCAGCGCTTATCACTATCTGGTTGTTTGCCAACGCCCTGATAGTGAATGCACGTAAAGCCGATTAGGAGCACCAGTCAGCAATGAATAAACAATTATTATCCAAAACCGGTTTGATTCTGGCCGTTATTCTTTTTATTGCCTTTATTATTGTGGTAAATGGCAATTTTAAATCTGCTCGGGTCGATTTGACTGAAGACAAACTGTATACCTTATCGGAAGGTACGCTGAACATTCTGTCTTCGTTACAGCAGCCTATAACGTTAAGGTTCTACTATTCCGAGCAGGTAGCTCAGGCTTTGCCATCATTGAAAGCCTATGCTCAACGCGTTCAGGAGCTGTTGATGGAATATCAACGCGCCTCAGACGGCATGATTCAGGTCAAAATTATTAATCCAAAACCTTTCACCGATCATGAGCAGCGAGCAAAGCAATATGGTCTGCAATCGATTCCCATCGAAGGTGAGCCGGATCCACTATTTTTCGGTGTAGCCGGTACCAATATTCTGGATGGTCTGGAACGTATCCGTTTCTTTCAACCGGAAATGGAAGATGTTTTGGAATACGATCTGACCAGAATGGTTTATCAACTATCTGACGTAGAGCGTAAAAATGTGGCAGTAATGAGTTCATTGCCAATTGATGGGGAAGATTACGATCCCCTTAAAGGACAGCTGGATACCGAAGGTGGTGCTAAACCCTGGGCGGTAATGGGTAAATTGCGTGAGATGTTTAATGTTTCGGTCTTACCGGAAGACATTCGTCGTATTCCATCATCAGTTGATTTGCTAATGGTTGTGCATCCCAAGGAATTACCTGAACAAACCTTATATGCCATAGACCAATATGTGTTGCAGGGTGGAAAATTAATTACCTTTGTGGATCCATATGCTGAAGTTGATGTACCGGAGAAAGATCCTGATAACCCGATGGCAGCAATGGTCGCAAACCGTAGCTCAAATATGCCTGAGTTGCTGAATACTTGGGGCGTTGAACGTGATGCTTCTGATGTGGTTGCGGATAGAAAAACAGCTCGGGAAGTGGATTTTGGGGCACAAAGTAATAATCAGCCGATTGAATATGTCTTGTGGAATGCTTTGACCCAGGAAAACATGAATTCTGAGCAGCGTATAACTTCAAAGTTACGTAAGCTCAATGTGGCAACTGCAGGTCATTTTAAAATTCTGGATGACAAGACTACTGAAGTAACCCCTCTATTGAGTTCCAGTGATGAGGCTATGCTGGTGGATAAAAGGGTGGTGCAGTTCCGTAATGATCCAGTGGCTTTATTAACTAAGTACCAGCAAGGAACAATCAGCTATCCGTTAGCAGTTCGTATTCAAGGCAAGTCGCGTTCGGCGTTTCCTGATGGTGTCAAAGCCGATGGTGGCAAGATGGTGAAAATGCCTGATCATGTGAATGAATCCCAAAATGGTATTGATGTGATTGCAATTGCTGATGTGGATATGCTGGATGATCGTTTCTGGGTCATTATGCAGGATTTCTATGGTGAGGATTTAGCCTTTAATACCTCCAATAACATCGACTTTGTACATAACGCTATCGAAGAGTTAACAGGCGCTGAGGGACTGATCAGTGTACGTTCCCGTACTGGTTTCACTCGTCCATTTGTCCGTGTCGAAGCTTTACAACGTGAAGCTGAGAGACTCTACCGGGCGAAAGAACGCGAACTTGAAAACAAATTACAGCAAACCCGTCAGCGTATCGCTCGCATGCAGGTGGAGCGGAATGGTTCTGGTGCCGAAATCATGACGCCAGAGCAACAGAAAGAAATTGCTGAATTCAGGGCGATTGCCGATCGTACCGAATTAGAATTGCGGGCGGTAAAAGGTAACCTGCGTAAAGATATCGATCAGTTGGAAACGTTGGTCAAGTTCATCAATATCGGATTGATTCCGATTGTGGTGGCCATACTGGCACTGATTACCGGCTGGTTAAGAGTGCGTAAGCGTACTCGAGGCCGTTTCCAATCGTAAATTCTGCATGCGTTAAATGACGCTTGTATCAAACTGAACAGACAGGTTCTACAGATGCTGAAAAAACTTAATAGTCTTTCAATCCTCGCCATCCTCACTGCGGTGATGGTGGTGTGGATGTTAATCACCATATATAAAGCCGAAGATACCAGTGATGACTTTTCATTACTGTTTCCTGAATTATTTGAACAGCTAAGTGATGTGGATAAAATCACATTTAAAAGTGAGCAGGATGAATTCAGCCTGAGCCGTGATGATAAGCAATGGTTCATTGCGGATTATCATAACTATCCAGCCGATGAAGATTTGGTTAGAAGGATGCTGGTTGATTTGGCCGATGCCCGAATTCTTGAGCTGAAAACGGATGATCCTGAGCTGTATCCAGTATTGGGCGTGGAAGGTGCAGAAGATGGTGGCAGTTCATTTGTCATTAAATTATTCAAAGACCAGCTGGAAGTGGCCGGTCTGGTTCTAGGGGAAGCACGCGATTTAAGTGCGAACACCTCTGGTCCACAACAGTTCTATCTGCGCCGAGTTAATGAGGAGCGCAGTTATCTGGTTGAGGGGTACTTTCAGTTCAGTCCGATGATGCTCAACTGGATTGATGCGCTGATTATGGACATTGCACGTGAACGGGTTGCCAGAGTAGATATCATTCAGCCAAATGGCGATACTGCAACCTTAGTGAACTTAGGTCAGAAAGATAAATTTGGCACGCCGGAAGATCGTGAAGATACCGTATTTCGTTATGAACAGCTTGGCTATGATATTGCCGGGTCATTATTCCAAATGCGTCTGGAAGATGTTCAGCCAGTTGATGGCTTTTCCCGTGGTGATGCTGAGATTGTTAGAGCAGAATTTCTTACTTATGATGGCTTAAAGGTGATTGCTCAGACATCGTTTAATGATGGTTTTTACTTTTCCACGTTCAAAGCTGAATATGCCCCGGATGCTGTGCCTGAAGTACCGGAAGCCATAGCAAGCCTTGATGTGTTAAAAACGCCTGAGCAAGTACAGCAGGAAGTTGCAGAAATTAATGACAAAGTTGAACCCTGGGTTTATCGCTTGGGTGGGTTTGTTGGCAACAACCTGATGCGTGCCAAGGCCGATATGGTGACCGAAAAGGATCAGGTTATTCCAATGCCTGCCGGTGGTTTTGGTCCGTAAGCCGCTATTTTGGAAGTCATAAAAAAGCCCCTTAAACGGGGCTTTTTTATATGTGTACAACCTTACTCTGCTGCGGCCTTATCCTTATCCCGCCATTCTTCCAGTAACGCTTGAACGGTGATTGCGAGATCATCGGGGGCGAATTTGGCAATAAATTTATCGGCGCCAACCTTTTCAACTAATGCATTGTTAAAGGTGCCACTCATTGAGGTATGCAGCAAAATACGAATATCTTTCAGATTTGGGTCTTGGCGGATAGCCGTTGTAAGGGTGTAACCATCCATTTCTGGCATTTCAATATCGGAAATCAACATAGCGATATGCTTGCTGACATCAATGCCCTCGGCCGCCCATGCTTTTAATTGATCCAATGCCTGTTTGCCATCATTTACGATGGTACAACTGACTCCAATCTGCTCCATGGTGCGACGTATCTGATTGCGGGCAACACTGGAGTCATCTGCCACAAGAATGTGATGTTTATGGTCAGCATTGGCTTCTGCAAAACGAGTCACCAAATCAGCTGAAACCGTGTCATCAATGCCCAATACTTCTGACATGACTTTTTCCACGTCAATTATCTGGATCAGTTCATTGTCAATTTTGGTGACTGCAGTCATGTAATGCGATGAACCTGAAGCACTGGGAGGAGGCAAGATATCTTTCCAACTGACGTTGACGATGCGATCCACCTCACTGACAAGAAAGCCCTGCACGTTGCGATTATATTCAGTGATAATGACAAAATGCTCATGAGGATTCACGACGGGCCTTTTGCCTATACCCTGAGATAAATCAAAGATACTGATGGTTTTATCACGGATGCGCGCGGCACCCCGAACGACTGGGTGTGAATGTGGCATTTGCGTTAACGGAGGACAAGCAATAGCCTCGCGGACCTTAAATACATTTATACCGTAACGCTGGGTGCCTCCCAGCTTGAACAATAAGAGCTCTAACCGGTTCTGACCGGCTAGTTGAGTGCGTTGGTCAATACCATCGATCATGCTTGCCATAAATTTCTCCTGATTACTGCAAGAGTATAACGGCAGTAACGTTCATTTCTGAACCGTAATTATCGGAATGAAATTTGCAGGTCATCAAAGTGAGTTCATTTGCCGTGCATATTGCCGGAGGATTTTGATGTATAAATTATTATGTAGTGTATGTTTAGTGTTAAGTGTCAATTTGTTGACACTTACTGCCCAGGCTGACAATTTACAATCTTTGGCTGATGTGGAGCACACCGCATTCACTTATACTTTAGCCCAGGCGCAGACACGATTTAACAATCCCCAGGTTAGTGTGACACCATTAGATAAACGGTTACGCTTGCAGCATTGTGAAAAAGGGCTGGAGGCATTCAGTAATCGCAATATTGCAACTGCCGGTAATGTGACCGTGGGTGTGCGTTGTCAGGAGCCTGTGGCCTGGACAGTTTATATCCCCTTGCAAATCAAAGTAATGCGACCCATGGTGGTGATTGCCCGGCCCGTTTCAGCGAACCATGTTTTAACAGAACAGGATTTGCGGATTGAACAGCATGATATTGGCAAGCTTCGGCAAGGCTATATGGCAAATATTGCCGCTGTGGTGGGACAGCAAGCGAAATATTCACTGGGCTTGGGCACCGTTATTCAGAAAAATCATTTGCGGCCGCTGAATATCGTAAAAAGAGGTGAGTCAATTGTTCTGGTGGCTAGTGCAGGAACAATGGAAGTCAGAATGCAGGGCACAGCGATGTCTGATGCCAGCCTGGGGGATCGCGTTCGTGTGAAAAACCTCTCCTCAGAGAGAGTGGTCGAAGGTGTAGTAGATGGTCCAGGGGTGGTACGCGTTACAATGTGAAGAAAACTCTGGATCGAATCACATTATATTAAAGTTTTTTCAATTCGATCCGATAAACATTATAGAACCAATATGGAGACATTTTTATGTCGGATATTAATAATATAAAACCACCAACACAGGGTGGTGGAATCAACTCGACGCGAAACGTCAATGTTGAAGATAAACGTACAGAAAACGTATCAAATCAGGTCAAATCGAGTGGTAATAGCTCAACAGACAAGATCAGTTTGACAACCACGGCAACACAACTGCAATCTCTGCAACAGGAAATTGCCGCTTTGCCTGTGGTGGATGAACAAAAAGTGGCTGCTTTACGTGCGGCTATTGAAGATGGAAGCTATCAGGTTGATAGTCAAAAGTTGGCACGGAACATGATTGATTTTGAGGGTAACCTATAAAAAAGGAACCCTCCCATGGCTATGTCACCCGGACAACAATTGCACAGCGTTTTACAGTCTGAACTCAATATTGCCAAACAGTTAGCCGAGTTACTAGTCGCGGAGCGTCAAGCCCTTGCTCTATCGGATATCGTGACCATTACCGATATCAACAATAAAAAACAGCCGTTAATCATGAAGCTCGAACAGTTTAGCCGTCAACGTGATGCGGTATTAATTTCTACAGGCTTCCCTACCGGTAAACAAGGCCTTGAAGCGTTCATTGATAATCAAACGGAAGATGACGCATTGGCGTTAACGCTGTTGATAAAAAATCTAAAAGCAGTTGCCAAAGTCTGCCAGCAAAAAAATCAGGTAAATGGCGGCATCGTCAGTATTAACCGTCAGTATCTGCAGCGCGCTATCTCCGTTCTTCGAGGACGTGATCCAGAGTCGAGTGCTTATGGTCCGGGTGGTGAATATACCAGTGCAGTTGTTCGTCAACCACTAATTGGACGTGTCTGATCCTAGGTGGATATGAAAAATTAATAAGCCCTAAGGCGTTTCACACCACTGGGCTAACAGATCAACCCATACTGGATCATCGTTAAGGCATGGTATCAATTTTAATGAACGACCACCTGCCTCGATAAACACTTCCTCAGCTCTAATCGCAATTTCTTCAAGCGTTTCCAGGCAGTCCGTCACAAATGCAGGACACATGACCAGCACGTTTTTTGTGCCGTTTTGTGCCAGTTCAATCAAACGATCTTCAGTGTTAGGCCCCAGCCATTTGGCTCGGCCCAGTCGGGACTGAAAAGCGACTGAGTAATTGTCCGGATTGAGTTGGGCTTTTTCGGCAAAAGCAGCTGTGGTCGTCATAACCTGATGTCGGTAACAAGTGGCATGAGCCACATGTGGCTTACTGCAACAATCAGCCTGTTGCAGACAATGTTGGCCACTAGGGTCACGTTTCAAAATGTGCGATTCTGGTAAGCCATGATAGCTGAAGAGCAAATGGTCATGTTCTTCCATCAAATAAGGACGGGTTTGCTCAACCAATGCATTGATATAACCTTCTTCCTGATAGAAAGGTGGTTTGATCGTTAAGACAATATCCAGTTTATGCTTGGCGATGACCTGTTTGGCCATTTCAATACAGGTGGTTACGGTGCTATCAGCAAAATGCGGATACAAAGGAACGAAGAAAATCTCTTTAACGCCATCAATCCTGGCAAGCTTTAGCAAACCCGCTTCAATACTGGGGTTTCCATATCGCATAGCCAGCTCTACCGGCATATCAACCTGCTGTTGAACAGCTTTATGTAATTTTTCAGATAATACAATCAACGGTGAGCCAGTATCGGTCCATACACTCCGATAAGCTTCAGCAGAGGCTTTTGGGCGGCTAGGCAGAACAAAGGCACTGACAATAAAGCGCCTTAGCAACCAGGGTAGTTGAATAACATAGGGGTCCATCAGAAACTGATTTAAGTAGCGCCTTACGGAGGGTGTATCAGGCTGATCCGGTGAACCTAGATTTACTAATAAAACGGCACGTTGCGTCATAATAATTATTATTTTGAGTCAGAAGATTTAAGTACGTCGTTAAGCGCACTCTGGATATCAGTATAGAGAAATTCAAAGCCGGCAGCTTGAGCTTTTTCCGGGATTGCACGTTGCCCGCCCAGTAATAAATCAGCCATTTCTCCCATAGATGCTTTCAAAACACTGGACGGCACTCGAAAGAAAGCCGGACGGTTTAGCGCTTGGGCAAGTGCTTTGCTGAATTGCTGATTGGTAACAGGTCGAGGAGCTGCGCCATTATAAACACCTGTAAGCGAACGATTTTCAGCCAGAAATAAAAATAACCGACAGATATCATCGAGATGAATCCATGGCATATATTGCTGGCCGTCACTTATTGGTCCACCCAATCCCATTTTGAAGGGCAGCGTCATTTTGCTCAGAAAACCACCATTTGGTGCCACTACTAATCCAGTGCGAACGATAGCGACCCGGATTCCAAGAGATTCTGCAGACAAAGCGGCTTGTTCCCATTGTTCGCATAATTCATGACTGAACTCTGGTTTGAAACTACTACTTTCGGTAACAATCGTATCGTCCTGGTTTCCATACCAGCCTACTGCTGAGCCACTGATAAAACTATGGGGGAGGCTGGAGCGTTTGGACAATTTATCTATCAGGTTCCGTGTATAGTCGACCCGGCTTTTCAATAATATTTGCTTACGGGCATCGGTCCAGCGTTTATCAACAATCGGTGCACCGGCCAGATTAATGACTACATCGATATGATGATCTAGCGGTATTGAATCGACGGATTCGAAACACTGCACCTGGGAACCAAGTATTTTGGCTGCTTTCTGACAATTACGACTTAATGCAAAAACAGTCTCGCCATTGTTTAAAAGTCTTTGACACAGCGCTTGGCCGATGAGTCCTGTAGCACCGGTTATTAAAAAAGCCGCCATGATAAATTCCTTTGAATAGTTATGATTATTCCTTGTATAGAGTCATAACAGCTGGCAAAGTTTACCAAGGGCCTGCTGATTTTTCATAACCACCACTGCTGGAGGCTATTTTTTTCGGCCAACAAGGCGGAAATGATGCGATGTAGGTGTTCTACATAAGTCATTTCCAACACCGTAGGACGGAAAAATAGTCACAACCCAAAGGGCTGGGAAACATCGACAGACCCTGAGTAAAGATAAAACCAAATATTTAGTATTTAACGAGTAATTGATGGGAATTAAAGTCGGAATCAGTAGCTGTTTACTGGGGGAATCCGTGCGATTTGATGGCGGACATAAACATATGCGTCTATGTACCGACAGTTTGTCGCGTTTTTTTGATTTTGTTGCGGAATGTCCTGAAGTGGGTATTGGTATGGGAATTCCTCGCAAACCCATTCGTCTGGTTGGTGATGTGGATGCACCACAGGCAGTAGCCGTGCATGATTATAATTTGAATTACACAGAAAAGTTGACGGCTTTTGGCCAGCAAAAAGCCCATGAACACAATGATTTATGTGGTTATATTTTTATGAAAAACTCACCGAGTTGTGGGTTGTTTCGAGTCAAGGTGTATCAGGGTAATGGTTATCCGGCGGCTGAAACAGGACGAGGGTTATATGCTGATGCATTAAAGAAAGCCCATCCATTGATGCCAATGGAAGAATCCGGCAGATTGAATGATCCATTATTACGCGAAAATTTTATCACTCGGGTGTTCGCCTATTATGACTGGCAGCAACTGGTTCGCAGTGGGTTAACCCACCATAAATTGATCAGCTTTCATTCACGTTATAAATATTCCTTAATGGCTCATTCACCGACATACTATGCTGAACTTGGACGGATGCTGGCTGATGCTGGAAATCATGAGATCGAAACTCTGGCAGAACGTTATTTCACTGAGCTTATGACGGTTTTATCAAAAATTGCCTCCCGGAAAACACATACAAATGTATTAATGCATTTGCAAGGCTATCTAAAGAAAAAGCTCTCAAGCTCTGAGAAGCAGGAACTTGCCGACATTATTAACCGTTACCGTACGGCAGAGTTACCACTGATAGTGCCGATCACATTATTAAAACATCATTTCAATAATCATCCAGATGCATATATTGCCAAACAGGCCTATCTGCAGCCATATCCTGATGCGTTGAGTCTGAGAAATACGATATAAATTGTGTACGAAAACTGGAAATCACAGTAAATTGAAATGATTACATGTCATTAATGATAGCGTCGTAAATCCGGTATTAGAAAAAACGCTTTTAAAAGAAGTAGCAGTAGGAATGTATGGTGAAGCGAAGTTGTATCATTTTCTAAAAATAGCTGAGATTGAAGCCAGTTCGGGATATCAGATATGCAGCGTAGGGATTTATTAAAACTCGGTTTATTAAGTACCGTTAGCAGCAAAACTTCAGCAATAAGCCAAACGGCATTGACGGGTCTGGTGTTGGATCCTGGTTTTGCCAAACATCATATTATGCCTCAACACCCAGAGTCTCCTGCAAGATATGAGCGTTTGCGGGATGAGCTGGAAGTCAGTGAGCTGCTATCCAAGGTCACATTGTTAAAACCCAAAAGCAATATTGAATCTGAATTATCGCTTATTCATTCAGCCAATCATGTAGCGTCAATAAAACGTCACGATCCCGAAGCGCATCAAGCTGCAATGTTGGCCACAGGAGGCGTACTGGTAGCGGTTGACGCGGTCTGTAAAGGTTTGCTGGATAATGCTTTTTGTGCTTCAAGGCCACCAGGGCATCACGCAACCAACACCGGAAAGGAAGAAGGGTTCTGCTATTACAATCATGTTGCTATAGCGGCAAGATATGCTCAAAAACGCTATAAGTTAAAACGAATTTTAATTGTGGACTGGGATTATCACCATGGAAATGGCACTGAATGGGCTTTTTATCATGATCCCTCGGTATTGTTTTTTTCAACGCATGACGCCGAAGCTTATCCTGGTACGGGGTCACCAGAGAAAACCGGCACTGGTTCCGGCAAGGGCTTTAATATAAATGTGCATTTGCCCTGTGGTTCCGGGGATGCAGAAATCATCGCTGCATTCGAAGAAAAACTGATTCCAGCGGTAACTGAATTTAACCCCGATTTGATTCTGATATCAGCCGGGTTTGATAGTCGGGAAGACGATTTGTTGGGATGTTATAAAGTTTCCGATCAGGGCTTTATCCAACTGACGGAGATCATGATGCGACTTGCCAAACAGCACTGTGATGGCAGACTCGTTTCGGTACTGGAAGGGGGCTACAACCTGACAGGTAATGCCAAGGCCAGTGTGGCGCATTTAAAAACCTTGATGCAGATAGTTTCATCTGCTGAATAATTTTTGTGATTAACGGCACAGTTCGTGCTAATCCTTAATTGAAACATTTTAGTGACAAATATCAGTCACTTGTTGATTGGCAGCCCAAGCCCTTTTAAGGAGAAAATGATGAACGCTGTTGTTAAACTCAGAGATGAGAACGAGGCTGGTCTTGACCAGAATCAAGGAAAGCAATATCAACATCTGAATACCTATTATGACCCGACCTATAAGATTGGCTGGTTCATGATGAATGCCGCTCCCAGGCCATGTTTTACCCCTACCTTGCTGAATGAACTTTCGGATTATCTGGCGAATGTAAAAGCTGAGATGCAACAGAGTAATCATGAAAAATATGATTATCTGGTCGTTGGTTCCAGTGTTGATGGTGTGTTTAATCTGGGCGGTGATTTAAACCTGTTTACCTCACTAATTGAAAAACGTGACCGTGAAGCATTGCTGGCCTATGCCATTCATTGTGTTGATATCCTCTACGACAATATGTTCCATTTTGATTGTGACCTGACCACCGTCAGTCTGATTCAGGGTGATGCATTGGGAGGTGGGTTTGAAGCGGCATTATCGAGTAATATTATTATTGCTGAGCGAGGCGTGAAGTTGGGTCTGCCAGAAGTGTTGTTTAATCTGTTCCCGGGAATGGGGGCTTATACATTGTTATCCCGAAAAGTCGGGGCGGCCAATGCTGAAAAAATGATTCTGTCGGGTGCTTTATATACCGCAGATGAGCTTTATGAAATGGGCGCGATCGATATTCTGGCCGAAAAAGGTGAAGGTGAGCTGGCTTTATACAAATACATTAAAGCCGCCAAAAAATCTCCAAACAGCTATAAAGCGATGTCACGTATTAAAGATTTATGTAACACCGTGAGCTATGAAGAGCTTGTAGCAATAGCCAATATCTGGGCGGATGCGGCTTTAAATCTGACCAGTAAGGATATCCGGATGATGACGCGATTGGTGAATCGTCAGACTGCCAAATCAAACAGCGAAGTGTAACCTGACTTCACCATCACTGCTGTTTGGCGAGATACATCGAGGTGTCTCGTTGCTTTAAGTTTGCTTCAAAAAACGATTAGTAAGCTATCAGTCATTACTCAGGCTGGGAACACAGCCTAGTGATGAAAAATAAACAGGTCTTAATGATCCGCTTTTTGTGATTGCCCTTGAAGCTTAAGGGCAACTTCTAATTCGGTTAGCGTTTGTGTAAAAGCATGCTCCAGTTTTTCGGTCAGGCGAAGTAATTCAGCTGAGCCAATATCGAAAGGTTTAAATGATTCTCCCTGACGACAAAGCTCAGCAACTTTATTCGCACCTAATTCAGAAGATGAACCTTTCAAAGCATGCAGGCTTTCACGATAGGTCAGATAATCATCATGTGCTGATTGAAGAATCAATTGCAGGTGTTTGGTACCGTCTTCTTTATAACCATTTAGCAGAAGCTGTAAAAAGGCTTCACCGCCCCCTAGCTCAGAAAGTTCGAGCAAAACCTGATGGTCACACCATTGTTCTGATGAAACGGTCGATCGACCGTTAACTTTGCCGGGTTTTACATTGATTTGATGCTCCAGAGCCAGACGGGCAATGGATTCCAGCAATGAACGGGAATCTATTGGTTTGGTCAGAAACTCATTTGCTCCGGCTTCCAGACAACGTTGTTTAGCCTGAGGTGTTGCATCAGCTGTCAGAATGATAATAGGGATATCATGTCCAGTATCCATATAGCGCATGGCGCGGATAACTTCGGTTCCGCTGTAATCTGGCATATTCATATCCAGAATCAGCATTTCAATACTGTCAATTTGTTGACTTAGAACATCCAGCGCCTGTTCGCCACTACTGGCCAGAATTACCTGATGTCCTGCATGGCGAAGTATACCCTCCAACACCTGCTGATTGACTAGGTTATCTTCGGCGATAAGAATATTTAAAGATTTAGCATAGGATTGAGCTGCATAATGTTGAGCCAGGGTGATGACTTTTTCATCCTGAATGGCATGATTGCTCTGTGCTGCGTGGATGGCATTAAATAGAACAGGTTTTTCCTTAACATCATGCACAATCGAAATAAAGTGATGACGCAGTCTTGGATCCTGTTTACTGAAGTCTGATGGATTCAACAGGATCAGCGCGGTATTGGCGAGTAAAGGTTCACCATGGATCATATTGGCAAATTGAATCGGATCGATTTCATGCATACAATCCTGATCAATCATCACGGTTTGATAAGGCGATTGATTCTCTGCTGCTCGAATCAATACTGAAAATGCTTTGGCGGTGGTGTCGACATGTTGGTAATTCACTGACCAGTCATTGATAACAGGTTTAATAAGGTCATGCAGTGAATCGGTGCTTAAAATCAGCATAGGGCTCTCAGATAAAGTTAATTCATTTGGCTCATTGGCAGTGAAGGGCATTTCAAACCAGAACAGGGTTCCTTCACCCACTTCGCTGGTTACCCCAATTTCACCTCCCATCAACTCAACCAGCTCTTTGGCGATAGTAGTGCCTAAACCGGTTCCGCCTTTATTTAATGTATCAGGTGAGATCTGCGTAAAGTCATCAAAGATTCGTTGCAGAGCTTCCTGTGGAATCCCTATCCCGGTATCACTTACTTCAAAGCGAATCCACAAATTTTGATTTGATTTGCGAGTGATTGGTTGAGCTGAAAGTTTAACGGCACCCTGATCAGTAAATTTAATACTATTACCGATAAGATTGATTAAAACTTGGCGTAGATGTTGTAAATCACCATTTATCGAAAAGGGCAGAGCGGGGTCAATATAGCAATTAATGTGTAAGCCTTTACTGATTGCCATTGGCTTTTGCATGCCAATCACACTGTTTAACAGTTGGTGTAAATCAAAACTTTTATCGCTGATTAAAATCTTACCAGCTTCGATTTTGGAGATATCCAAAACATTTTCAATCAGGCTGAGCAGCGTATGTGCTGACGTTTTCATGATTTTAACAAAATCATGTTGTTGTTTATCCAGCTGGGTCTCCGCCATCAGATCTGCAATACCAATTACACCGTTAAGTGGCGTACGTAATTCGTGAGACATATTGGCCAGAAATCGACTTTTTGCTTCATTTGCCTGCTTTGACAAAGCAATTGCAACATGCAGTTTTTTGATCAGAAAAGCTGAATAAAGCGGAATGATAAGTAACAAAAACATCAGACTGTAACCAAATGGTTCATGCTGAGAGTGCTGCCAGTATTCACCATTGATAATGGCAAAGGAAAAACCGATGATGCCCACTATGAGGGAGATGTATAGGTAATTCACGCCATAACGGAAACCATTACCCAAAATCACCCAGAGATATAAAACGAACAAAAAGACACTCTGCTCACCCGCGATCAACATAACAATTGATAGCGCAGTCAAATCCAGCAAAATACCACAGACCCTTCTGATGGGGGATGGCCTCGGGTTGAGAATCAAAGCTACTGCAATGACGACTGCCAGTAAGTAATAGGCCAACGTAATCAGACTTGGCAGGCTGACAATATTTTCTGAGAAGGTTCTGTCAGCGCCCCATGGCAAACAAAAATAAATTAATAAAGCGATACCCAGAGTGAGTCGGATTTTGATCGCTTGTTCCGGTTCGCTGTCACCCGTTTTGGGTATTTTATCTAAAAATCGCCCAAGCAGATTTCTTTCCTGTGGCTGTGCATAACGATCATTCATTGCTGGAGATTTAATCAGCATACTCGGCTTGAATTTGCTGGATTGCCTCTATCCGATCAAAAAACGCCTGAACACATCTAGGGTCGAGTTGTGTACCCGCACTTTGCTCAATGTAACGACAGGCATCTTCGTTTGACCAGGCTTTTTTATAGGGCCGTTCCGAAACCAATGCATCATAGATATCGGCGACAGAAACGACTCTGGCAATAAGTGGAATTTCTTCGCCCTTTAACTGAGAAGGATAGCCTTTTCCGTCATAACGTTCGTGATGGTGCAATGCGATGATTGCACCAATATGCATGTATTTCGATTGACTATCAGAGAGTATTTCATGACCGATAGTGGTGTGCGTTTTCATGACTTCCCATTCTTCCGGATCCAGCTTGCCAGGCTTTAGCAGAATATTATCAGGAATCCCGATTTTACCGATGTCATGCATGGGAGCGGCATATTCAAGATCTTCGCATTGCTGTTCATCGAAAACGCCTAATGCTTCAGCAATAAAACGGGAGTATTTCGCCATACGAATAACGTGATTCCCCGTCCCTTCATCACGGTATTCACCCGCCTTGGCCAGACGAATAATGGTCTCTTTTTCACGCAGAATAATCTGTTCAGTGGCAATTTCTACCTGGCGTGCCAACCAATTGGCACGGTCTTCAATGATCAGGTGTTGCTCGTGCATCTGTAAAAGATTACGACAACTGGTACGACATTCAATTTGATCAATGGGGCGGGTTAGGAAGGCAGTAGCCCCGGCATCCAGTGCGTCATAACGCACGGCTTTTTCGCTGACGACGGTAATCATCATGATGGGAACGCTTTGCAAAGCAGGCATCTGGCGCACACGACGAATAAATTCGATGCCATCAATTTCCGGCATACGATAATCCGTTACAATTAAATCGGCCTCATGTTGACTCAGCCATTCAAGTGCCTCAGTAGAGTTACTTAACGCCGTGACGTGAATATTTTCACCAATTTGCTGGACTATCTTTTCTAAAATAGTTCTGCCGGTTGATTGATCATCAATGATCAATACCTCTTTGGTCTTCTTAAGAATGCTCAGTCTCCTTGCTGATTCATAAGGTTTTAAATTGCCAGGACGACCATATTGGTTTGCCAAGACACTTTCCTCATCAAGCTTGCCCTTCCGTCACATCCCTGCTTTGGCAGTTTTATTAACAGAAGTCATATCCTTGAATCCGTGTCTGTTATTTTGTTTAAATACAATCGTTTCTTATTTCCGCATTATGCTGACAGAGTTCGTAGCTGTCCATTCTATTTACGTTTCGAGCGTTCTTAAATGCTTTTTGATGCTCCTCAACAACGACTGGATAGTGTTTTGAATGACGCTCAATTAATTTCAAAGATAATTAATTCTGGCGAGACCGTTTAAACTTTTCACGCATAATTCACATTCAAAAACGGACTATATGTTGATGAAAGCATTATTACTTATTGCCCATGGCAGTCGACGCCAGCGTTCAAATGATGAAGTTATTGCGCTGGCTGAAAAACTAAAAACGGAATGTGCCGAACATTACGATATCGTGCAAGCCGCATTTCTGGAACTTGCCGATACATTGATAGCGGATGGGATTGAAAACTGCGTGCGTGATGGCGCCAGCCAGATAACCGTCTTACCTTATTTTCTAAATTCCGGACGTCATGTAACCGAAGACATTCCTCATGATGTAGATGCAGTTCGTGCTGACTTTCCGAATGTAGACATTCAAATTGCTCAACATATTGGCGCATCAACGGCCATGATCGATATGTTAAAAACTGCTGCGGTAAATCGAGTCTGATATTAGCTAACGTAATGAGGATAAAGCTTTGCCTGAGTTATCTATGGCAATCAAGGTTTTAAGAACCTGGAAGCAATAATCATCGAATCTTCAGATCTCTCACGCTCAACCTGCCAGCCTTGAGCCAGAATATAGTCCAATGCCTGCTGATGACTAGCAAACTGCTTATCTAACGTCTGCCGTTCACCATCAATATTCTGATGAATGATAAAAAAAGGTTCGCTTTCAGAACCAGCTCTTTCAATGCGGCATTGTGGAATGGATGACATGTTATCGCTCCAGTACTCGTCATAATTAAAATCAGTGATCACATTAATATTCTATGAGAACCAGTATAGGCTTTCTGCAAAACTGGTACATCAGCCTTTCTTGTAAACACAAAAGCCCATTCAAAGGGGGCTTTATGTTAAAGCGGATGGCGATTAGTGAGTGCAAACACACACATCACTTCAAAGCCGCAACGCATAGCTAAATTGTCGGGTTGGGTCCACATGTTAATAATTCTTTAGGTGAAAAAAGTGATTATTACACTACGCATCCTACTCTGCGCTCATACTATTCAATAGTGAATCATGCTCTTAGAATCTCGGTATTTTCCTTGTTTATGAGATATTGCATAGGGTCAATTAATAAAAGTCGTTTGTCGTTTTTTGGCTGGTGCTAAAGCATGAATTTTTTTTAATTTCTTTTGAAATAATTACAAAAATGATTAATAAGGTCATTTTCGATAGTCTGTTTTTATAAAGGAAGGCATCAAACTTATATAAGTAACGTATTGAATTTTAAGTATAAAAGTTTTTAAAAATAAATCTTTATCAGCTTGGTATAGTACTTGCGTTATCTACAGTGAAGTACATTGAAACGTTAAAACGTTTTAATTTGAGCTAATTTATTAGCCGAACTTGGATAAATAAAAGGAGAATGAAATGTTTAAAAAACTATTTCTTTCAACTGCAGTTGTCACTGCGTTTGCTGCGACCCCTGTTTTAGCAGGTAATCAAAATGATACTAACCCGAATGATCCTGAATGGGAGAGAAAGGGCGACCGAGTCGTCAATACTAATCGGGATCAGAATGGAACCAATCAAAAAAATAATGATAAACGCAACAAACAAGATGGAACCACCAAAAATTATGATGATGTCAGTCATGGTGATAAAAAGGTGACCCCCGATCGCAAAGCGTATGACAAAGAAAACCACAATAAAGATAGTATTAAAAATCAGCAGCACCCTGCACATGAAATGGGTGAAGGGGACGAAACTCCCTATGAAGGTCAGTGATTCAAATCTGACCTTGTTCAAATTAAGAGACAATCTTTCAGAAAAATAAGATTAAGCCCAAGGATTACGATTTATCGATTTTCCCTTATTTCAAAGGAATTTCGATATTTATAACGCCTTAAAAGTGCGCTGCAATGGCGAACATGGTTAGGCTTATCATTGCCGTTAACAGCGTTACTTTCTATATTTTTGAGTTTTTCTGATGTATATCTTGGAGGTATTCGATGAAAAATATAAATTTCCTAACATTCACAGCTTTTTCTTTATTGGCAACTCCTGTCATCGCAGAAAACCCTTATGCCAAAGACGATAATAGTTGGATCAGTATTAATGGGGAGGTAACTTCTGTTTCGGCGGATGAGTTTGAGCTGGATTATGGTGATGGAACGATTACGGTCGAAATGGATGATGGTGACCGAGATGCTGATGGCTACAAGCTTTTAAGAGGTGATGAGGTCAGGGTTTCAGGACTTATCGAGGATAGCTTCTTTGAAACTACGACTATAGATGCCAGTAGCGTTTACGTAAAAAATATTGATACGTATTTCTATGCCAGTGCAATTGATGATGAATATTACGGTTATGACGTGATATCGCCGCTAACCACCGATACCTTTGTAGAAGGTACTATCACTAGCGTAAGCGTTGATGATGAACAATTTACTTTAGACACTGGCCTTCAGATGCTGACCGTTGAGGTAGATGAACTTCTTTCCAACCCACTAGATAATGAAGGCTATCAGCAATTAGAAATGGGTGAAAGAGTCAGGGTCAACGGTGAGATTGATTATGACTTTTTCCAAGG